>JAHZJZ010000247.1 GCA_022600655.1 Campylobacterota bacterium
AGTATAGTTTATAATATTACTAAACAGTAGCCGTAAAATAGTGTTTTATTGAAGATAGTATCTATTTAGAATAGTTAAAATATGTAAGTAGTGATTTGTTGAGAGTGAATCACTTTTTGTCGATAACCCCTTAAAGTTATACAAAGTAACTTGTATTATAATATAACTAATTTAAATAGGAAAGCTTCATGTATAAAATCAAGTTAGGTTTATATTTTCATATATTATTACTATCTATATTGAGTGCAGATTCATTGGAAGAGGTACTAAAAAACTCTGTTCAGCATCATCCTAAAACCAAAGTTGCTCTTGAAAACTATAAGGCATCAATGTATGAATTTAAGAAATCCAATGCTAACTATCAACCTACATTAGACATTTCAGCAGAAATGGGTCGAGAACATACAGAGATTGCTTCAAGTTTCAAGGGAGCTAAAGCGTTAAATGAGAGGCAACTTAGAGTTGTTGGGAACTATAACTTATTTGATGGTTTTAGCACAACTTATAAATCAGATGAAAAACAGTTTGCTGTTCAGGTCGCAAAAAATAGGGCGTATCAAACCATTAATCAAGTCGCATTTTTAACCATTCAAGCCTACTTGGATGTATTAAGAAGAAAAGAACTTTTGGATATTGAGAGTAAAAGTTTAGACAATCATCTTGAGACATTAGAAAAAGTGAAAATACGGCTTCAATCAGGAGATGGGTATGAGTCAGACTACAGACAGACACGAGCTAGAGTTAAGTTAGCCGAGGTTAATAAGTTGATGGTAGAGAAACAGTATACTCATGCACAGATACACTATAGACAATTTATACAGAGCGTACCTAATGTGACTGCAATGTCCTCTCCTCTTGTCTCTTTAGATACAAACATATCTAAAATCGAAGTTTTAACAGAAAAAATAAAAAAAGATAATTTACAGATAAAAGGGAAAGTACTTGAGACGCAGATGGCTAAATCTATATATCAACAAGAGCAGAGTGCTTATTACCCTACCGTTGATTTAGAGTTATCTCAGTCGTGGAATAATAATGTTCATGGATTTGAAGGGCAAGATGATAGTTATAAGTTAGCTCTCATAATGAACTATAATCTTTATAGTGGTGGAGCCAATAGAGCTTCTGAACTTAGTGCTTTACAGAAAATTAAAATGAGTGAAGGAAGTTTAGATGATGTTAAATTAACAGTGGAAGAGAATTTACAGCTTTCACTAATGAAGTATAATATATTAAAAGAGCAGTTGGTACTGCTTAATCAGCAGTTAGAACACCTACTGGAAACTAAAAAGTTATATGAGTTAGAGTATCAAAATAGTAAACGAACCGTCATTGATGTATTGAATATAAAACAGGAGTTTTCTTATGCACAGACTCAAAAAACCAATGCTCATTATGATCAACTTTTAGCCTATTATCAATTTAAGTATGTGATGGGAACATTGGTTCAAGAGTTTAACCTAGAGGGGATAATTAATCAAAATGGAAATAAAACGTAGCGAAAAAAATGCTCTTTTAAACTGTTTAGCTATTGTAGCAAAACTCTACCAGTCCTCTATTTCTATTGAAAATATTACCGATGGACTTCCTCTGAAACAAGGGAGTGATAAATATAAGGTTTTCAGTTACAAAAATAGAGGTTTAGATGAGATTTTTTCTAGAGTGGCAAATAGTGCTGGATTCTCTTCAAAACTGATTAATGATATTACGCTCTCTAAAATACCTCAACTCTTACTCCCTATAATTTTACTTTTAAAAGATGATAAAGCGTGTGTGATTACCGCATTGAGTGCAGACGCTACAAAAGTTAAAGTGATAATGCCTGAAATTGCTGAGGATGAAGGGCAGTGGGTTGAGACAAAAGTCTTAGAGCAGGAGTCAATAGATGCCTGTTTTTTAATAAACCCTATCGTTAAAGAGGAGCAGAAGAGTATTGAAAAGTCTCACTGGTTTTGGGGGAGTTTACGTTACTCTAAATGGCTCTATTTTGATGTTCTTTTGGCTTCATTTCTACTCAATATATTTATGTTAGCCACACCTCTGTTTACGATGAATATTTATGATAGAGTGGTTCCTAATGCAGCCTTTGATACCCTTTGGATACTCTCAATAGCCATTATTGTAGTATTTGTTTTTGATGCGTTAATGAAGTTTTTACGTACCTATACGCTTGAGATGGCAGCCAAAAAGAGTGATGTTATCATGGCATCAACGATTTTTCAGTATGTTTTAAACATCAAACTCTCCAATCGATTTACATCCGTAGGTTCATTTGCCTCTAATCTCAAAGAGTTTGATACCATTCGCTCTTTTTTAGCTTCGGCTTCTATGGCACTCATCATTGACTTGCCTTTTTTAGTGATTTTTTTAATCGTAATTTATATTATTGGTGGAGAGATAGTATTTATTCCTATTGTGGCAGCACTGTTAATTATAAGCTATAGTCTTATTATCAAAAAACCTTTAAAGAAGAGTCTTGATAGGGTATCAAAGAGTTCAGCTTATAAAAATGGAATTTTGATTGAGAGTTTAAATACCATAGAGACCATAAAAAGCTTGGTTTTACAGAGTCATATACAGTGGAAATGGGAAGAGTCAGTGGGTGAAATTGCCAAAGATGAGATACGCTTACGACTACTCTCTAACTCTATTACTATTGTTTCAAGTTTTGTTGTTCAGCTCTCTATTGTATCCGTTCTTATTTTAGGGGTGTATGCTATTAGTGAACAGAGCCTTAGTATGGGTGGATTGATTGCACTGGTGATGTTAACCTCAAGAACATTAGCACCTCTTAATCAGTTTGCAGGACTAATTTCAAATTATGAACATATGAAAAGCTCGTATAAAATTATTGATGAAATCATGCAACTACCTACGGATTATACCAATGAACAGAAGTTTGTTGAACGGAAAAATATTCAAGGTAGTATAGAGTTCAAAAATGTAAAGTTTAAATACAAAAATACAAAGCAGTATATTTTAGATGATGTGAGTTTTAAAATTTTACCTAGTGAACAGGTGGGGGTTATTGGACCTAATGGTTCGGGGAAAAGTACCATACTCAAACTTATTATGGGGCTTTATGAGCCTGAGAGTGGCTCTATTTTGATAGATGGTATTGATATTCATCAAATTAATCCTTATGGTTTAAAAAAGAGTATCGCTTATGTGCCACAAGATGTGGTACTCTTTAGAGGTACTTTACAAGAGAATATTGGTGGTTTCTCATATCTTTCTGATGAAAAACTCATTGAAATAAGTCAAAAGAGTGGTGTAGAGGCATTTGTAGCAAGAAATCTTTTAGGGTACAGTATGCCCATTGGAGAAGGAGGCGAAGGCATCTCTGGTGGAGAACGACAGGCAATTGGTTTGGCTAGAGCATTGGTAAAAGAACGTGCCAATATAGTTTTAATGGATGAACCAACAAGCATGTTAGACAGCAATAGCCAACTACTAGTGGAACAGAGCATAAAAGAGTTTTCAGTAGAAAAAACACTGCTAATGGTCACGCACAAACAGACACTTTTGCAATTTTGTAAACGCTTAATCTTGCTTAAAGATGGTAAGGTGTTACTTGACAGCACTCAAGAGAGTGTTCTATCTGCACTATCAAATAGTAAGGTGAAGCGATGAGACTAAGTGATAAACATCGTAACTATATTGATAGCCGTTCAGAAGCGATACTCATGAGTGATACTAAAGTCTCTAGATGGATTATCTGGCTTACGTTTCTCTTTTTTGTTCTGCTATTGGTTTGGATGTATTATGCAAAAGTTGATCAGCTTATTCGAGGAGTAGGGCGTGTTATTCCTTCGATTAAAACTCAAGTGGTTCAAAACTTAGAGGGAGGAATCATTGCTAAAGTATTGGTCAAAGAGGGTGATTTAGTTGAGGTTAACCAAACGGTATTGGAACTAGATAAAACCAGTTTTGAGAGTCAGAAAGAGGAGAACCTCTTAAAAACCTATGAGCTTAAGGCAAAAATAGAACGACTGGAAGCTGAAGCTAAAGATAAAAAATTTATTGTTCAGGATGGGATACTCAAAGAGAAGTTACTACAAGAGTTTTTACTTTATCAGATTAATAAAAATGCTCTTAATCAAGAGATATCTATTTTAGAAAAACAGCTTTTTCAGAAACAAAATGAACTGAGAGAGTTAAGAGCAAGAGAAGAGCATTTGGCTGAAAATTTACATTTAACTGAAGAAGAGGTCAAGATGAAAAAAGAGCTATTGGCTCAAAAAGTAGGTTCTCAAAACGAGTTAAATCTTGCACAACAAAAACTGAGTAGTATCAAAGGGGAGTTTACCGCAACAAAACTATCTATTCCTCGTTTACGCTCAGTTATAGAAGAGGTACAAACAGAGATTAAACAGCATAAAATAGCTTTTCAGCAAAAGGCAGTTAAAGAGTTAAACTTAGCCAAAGATGAACTTGCGAGGGTTGAACAGCTTAATATCTCTAAAAAAGATAGGGTCACTAGAGCCACGGTTCGCTCTCCTGTTACGGGAATAGTACAACGGATACTGCATAATACTATTGGAGGTGTTGTGAGAGCAGGTGAACCCATTATGGAGATTATTCCTACTGATGACAGTTTGGTGATTAATACCAAGATACGCCCCTCAGATATAGCTTTTATCTATCCTAATCAGGAAGCTGTTGTCCGTTTTTCTGCTTATGATTTTGTAATCTATGGTTCACTTAAAGCTAAAGTAATTAATATTAGTGCTGATACAATTGTAGATGAGGTTGATAGACAGAGTTATTATCAAGTTAAAATAAAAACGGATAAAAACTATTTAGGAACGGAAGGTAATCGCTTAGAGATTATGCCAGGTATGATTGCTACGGTTGATATTGTAGGAGCTAAAAAAACGGTTTTGGATTATATTTTAAAACCAATACTGCGTGCCCAGCAGAATGTTTTGAGTGAAAGATAGGAGGTAAAGAATGTCAACAGAGATAAGCTTGTTTAAGGATAATCAGACGCAACTAACGATGTTTGATTCTGAAGGAAGTACCATATTTGATGCTGAGGTAGTTGAGAAACAAGAGGAGCTACCACCTATTGAAATACCTAGAGAATTAGAGACACCTTACCTAGAAGAGGGGAGTACTTTTGTTCGTAAATATACCATTAAAAAGTTTTTAGGGCAGGGGGCATTGGGGTATTGCTTATCTGGCTGAGGAAGAGGGCAGTAGAAATAGAGTTGTCATTAAAGAGTTCTTTCCCAAAGGGATGGTTAAACGGGAGTATGATAACACCGTTTCGTTAGGAGATAACACCACCATTCAGAAGATAAAATCTTATGAGAAGATGAAAAAGGTCTTTGAGGAGGAGGCTCAAAATATTGTTACCATTAATGCCGTGCCTCATAAAAATGTGGCTGGTTTTGTCTCGTTAGAGCGAGATGTTAACAATACAATATACTATCTGATGCCTTACTCAGAGGGGGAGGAGTTAGGAGAGTATCTCAATCGACTCAAAGAGGAGGGTGTTGAGCTTAATCAGAAAGATATTTTGGCATTGATTGAGCCTATATTAAATGGTTTAGAGCATATTCACCACTACCGTGTCTATCATAAAGATATTAAACCAGCCAATATCTATATACGCCAAGACGATGAGCCGATGTTGATTGATTTTGGGGCAAGTGTAGTCTCAGCACATCTGCTCACTCCATCTTACGCTCCTATAGAGCAGGTTAAACGAGTGGCTTCTGAGTATGGTCCTTATACGGATATCTACGCTGTGGGTGTGATGATGCATGAGATGGTTACAGGAGCCAAACCACCCAAATCAAAAGAGCGTGCTGAAGCGATTGCTAGAGGGGAGCGAGACCCCTATCAGCCATTGATAAAAGATAGTGAACTTGGCAAATCATTTGAACCACACTTTTTAAAAGGGATAGACCATGCATTAGCTCTGGCTTATACCGATAGACCTCAAACAGCCAAGTTGTTCAGAGAGGAGCTTCGAGGTGACCTCAAACGAAAAAAACGCAACAGGTTTATTCTTTGGTTTTTAGCAGGTTTAACACTGCTTTCACTGTTGGGATATACCCTGTTTGAAGCCCAAAGAGACAAGTATGGATATATGATTGTACCCCACAATCAAAATGCACAGGTTTTAGTTGATAACCGTCTGCTAGAGCCAGATGCTGAGAACCGTTACCCGATATTGCTAGGGAAGCATTCAGTTGAGATTAATAATGGATTGGGGTATCTCTCTACCGTTCAAGAAGTGGTGCTGTCAGATGAACATGGACAAAAGAGAGTTGAGAATCAACTTATAAAAGAGAGGGTATCGTTAGAGATTAATACCAAAGATGATATTGTCGCACAAGTGGAAATAGATGGTGAGTTTGTAGGAAATACCCCTTATGTAGGTAGACTTTACTACGACAAAGAGGGTGGTGGAGTGGATAAAAGTTATAAAATTATGCTTCGTAAAGAGGGGTATGATAACTCGGAGACCAAGCAGCTTCTCTATAAGGAGTTAATGCAACATACTAATAATAAAATCAACTTTGAATTGCGAAAAAAAGAGGGTGAGATAGAGATAAAAAGTCCTGTTGGATTTAAAGTAAAAGTTAATGGACAGGTGGTCAAAGATAGTGATGGACGTGTAGAGTTGACTCCGTTGAGTGTGAAACAGGTACCTGGGGTCTATACGGTGCTACTCTACTCCTCTAAGCGTGAAGAGATTGGGAAAAACAAGATAAAGGTTTATGATAGAATCGTAAGAACCGTAACAGTAAAAGACAGAGAGACCACACTCTTCCCTCAGGTCAAAGCTGAGAAAAATCCTCAATATCTATTGGCAAAAGTTAAAGAGGAGGAGAGGTCTAGTAAAAAAGGAAGTCAAAAAGAGCTTCTAAAAGCTGTTAAAAAACCAGTGATGGGAAAAGCTCTGAATGGGGTTCGATTTGCTAAAACAGAGGTGACTTATGATGAGTTGGTTCGTTTTTTAAACAGTGTAACGCTTAGTGAGCAAGAGTTAAAACGCTACTTCAATGTGCATTCAAATATGATAGCTAAATATATCAAACAAGAGCGTGTTGAGGGGAGACGATACTATTATGTCTATGAGGGGTATGAGAACTATCCTGTGATACAAATATCGTGGTATGGAGCCAAAGCTTATATAGAGTGGTTAAACCGTATGACGGGTGAGAAGTATCGACTGCCAACTTACAGTGAGTGGTATAGTGTAGCCACTCTAGGGTTTGATGCTGAGCAACTTAACAGCTATGTTAATCATAAAGGTAACGCTGTTTTAAGTAGAGTGGGGTTGAAAAAAGCCAACTCTTTAGGTCTATTTGATATTTTTGGTAATGTAGCAGAGTGGAGTGAAGAGAAGTCAGGTGACTACTCTCGTTTGACACTTGGTGGCTCCTATCGAAGTCTAAAACAGTACATAAGTCCATCGATGAAATCAAGTATGAGTGCGTATAATACGAAAAACAGTGATATAGGTTTTAGGGTAGTGCAATGAAATTTACAATATTAAAATCCGAAGATATTCTCTTTAAAAATAGCCAAGGTGAGCAGATTTTAGCTCAAAAGGTTCTAGATACCGATGAGGTAAGCTCCATAGAAGGGGTGTCAGAACATAGTGTTTTACAACTTGAACATAAGGGAGAGACTTATCTATTAACCGAAGAGTTTGTTGTTGATGCAACACTCGAAGATTTAGATGAGTTTCTTGAAGAGTATGATGAAGAGGATGAGGAGAACAGTGACCACACTCTGCTGTATGACCCTCAAATTATTGAAGAGGATGAGGAGCTTGTAGAGACATCTTCAGATGATGAATTTGATAGTTATTCGTATCAGAGTAGTGAATTAGAGAAAGATGTAGAGGTTGAAGAGGAGAGTGATGAGATAGAATTGTCTACAGAAGAGGCAATAAAAGAGGAGTTTAAAGAGCTTGATTTTTTACGTCAACATAGTGATGAACTGGGTAAGAGTGAGGCTGAAGTCGTTAATATTGATGGTAGTTCAGATGCATCTTTATCATTAGAGAAAGTGACAGAAAACTACTGGACAGAGGAAGATATTGTTCTTGAAGAGTATAGCTCTACCAGTGAAGAGAAAGAGGAGAGTACAATAGAGTTAGAAAAAGTTGAGCCAACATCTTCATCCTCCACTCCACTCTCACTTCACTACATTAACGCTTTAGTTGAAACCCAAGAGAGTTCAAAAGAGAGCATATCTAGTAATAATGAAGTAACTACCCTAAGTCAAGAGATTAAAGAGGAGAGTTTAGAGGAGGAGACAGAGGTTGAAAATGAGCCTGAATCAACACTGGTTTTGGAATCAGAGCCAGAAGTGGAACCAGAACCAGTTCCTGAGCCTGAACCAACTCCTGAACCTGAGCCAGAACCAGTTCCCGAGCCTGAACCAACTCCAGAACCAGCTCCTGAACCAGAACCAGTTCCAGAAGATAGTGCGTTAGTAAGATTAGAAAATGAGTCATTACAATTAGGAGATCTAGAAGAGTTAGGTATTATAGGGTTTACTGATAGTGAAGAAAATATTGCTAGGGTTAACAATGTTTTAGCTGATACAGATGTGAGTATAGAGGAGAGTGTTGCAAGTCTTCAAGCGATTGTGGATGTGTTAATTAAAGTAGCTGCCAAAGATGGAGATAGTAGTGCAGCGAATATAACCAGAGAGGAGTTTCAACTCTTGGGACTCAATAATGTCTCAACGCCTGATGCCAATGAGCTTAATATCGCATTGGCTAATGCTAATAGTTTAGACTTGGGAACAACACCAAATACAAATCTCCAGACCATAGAAGATAGCCTAAATGCTTTAGACCAAGTAAAGTATGGGAACACTACAGGAGTAGAACTAAGTGACCTGACCAATATTGGTGTAATAGGCGTTGGAGGAGAGGATGAACCAACACTAGAGATGGTAAATGCTGTACTCTATGATAGTGATGTTCGTGCTGATCATACCAACTCTGTACAAGCCATTGTTGATACCCTTACCAAGCTAAAGAGTGCTAATGGTGATGCAGAGGTAGAGATGACAGCATCAGAGTTGGAAACATTAGGGATAGTAGCGACTGATGGTGAATACTCTACGAACGATTTAGACTATATAAACAGTAAAATTTCAGAGAGCCAACCAGCTGATGCTGATGGCGATGGTATCTACTGGAATGATATGGTTGAGTTACAAACTTTAGTAGATTATACTAATGGAAAGAATATAGGTATAGGAACATCAGGAGACGATACATTTACTTATGGTGTTAATAATCTCTTTGATGGAGAAGACGGAGAAGACAGTGTGGTTGTTGAGACAGGAGCTATGGTTGATTTAAGTGGTATTGAGAATATTGAGACCATTCTACTTCATGATAACACCACCGTTGGTTCAGTAGAGAGTAAGTTGACCATGCAAGATGTAATTGATATGACAGATGGAGATAATCTTTTGGTGATTGAGTCACAGAATGGTTTGGGTACAGAGAGTGTTTATCTGGATACAGATGCATTTTTGATTCAAGCCAGTGTCGATGATTACCCCTATAGTATCTATACAAGCCTTAATAGTAATGTAACCATTCATATAGAAGATACTATAATAGTAGAGTAAAGGAGTAGTATGTACAGTGTAGCCTCTATAACCGATGCTGGTTTAAAACGAGATGAAAATGAAGATGCAATTTTAGTAGCCAAAGAGTATGGTCTCTTTATGGTCTCTGATGGTATGGGAGGACATGCCAGAGGTGAGGTGGCGAGTCAAATGATTGTGAATACTTTTCATGAGATATTTGCACCAAAAGAGAGTGATGAGACGGAGTCCTATGATATCGATACAGTAGATGGTGATGAGACGATACCTTACTTTAGTGATGATCTGGACGAAGATGAGACCATCACCTATGAGAATGAGGAGTGGAGACGCAGTAGCCTAAATGAGAAATTAAACCGTGCTATTGAGTTTGCTACCCATAAGATTAAAAATTATGCAAATGAGAAACTAACCAATGGACAGATTGGGGCAACGGTTGTAGGTATAGATGTGATTGAGGATGATAAAGAGATAGCTGTTTTTCATTTAGGAGACTCCCGGGCCTATCGTATACGCGATAAGCAGATAGAGAAGCTCACCATCGACCACTCTAAATATGAACAGATGAAACAGAGTGGAGAGTATACCGAGGAGGAGTTGGCTAAAGTAAACCGAAACAGCATTACTAAGGCAGTTGGGAACTTTAAATCGATTCCATTAGAGATAAACTATTTTGATTTACGAAAAGATGATATCTATCTACTTTGTAGTGATGGGGTGAGTGATTTAACTCATGCCAAAGAGCTGTTAGAGATTATTTTAGAGGAGCAGGAGAACTTAGAGGAGGCTACTCTTCGTATTAAAAACTTAGTCTATCAAAGAGGTGCTAAAGATAATTTAAGTATGATTGTTTTTAGATATGGATAGAAGGTGAACAATAATGTTATTTGATAATAAATCCAAAGAGCGTATCTACAGAACTCTAGGTAGTTTTGCTGATGCTCTCAATACCATGGCTATAAAGTATCAGCTCATATCGGGGGCTACGGCAAGTGCCTTTGTCTATTATCTTAAAGAGGATAGTCATCACACTTCAGAACTCTATTTTGAGAGCTTTTATATGAAACTAAACAGTATGATGGATATTGTTTTAAAAATAAAAGAGGAGAACCAAGCCATTGAGAAGACAGTGTTTTGGAATACTCTTTTAAATACCAAACAACTTTTGAATGATAAAGCTTTATCTGATAAAGAGGAGTTTATAAAGATGTTTTTAGATGGTCTTGAAGAAGCTTCCACACAAGATATTGACTTAAAACGTCTAGTTACATCCTCAAAAAAGTTGGTTCATAAAGGCTTTGTACAGATTGGACGCAGTAGCAAAATTGAACATGGTAACGATATCGTATTTAACGATGATAGAACACTCTCTCGGATTCATCTCGTTATTACTGTGGATAAAGGTGAGTTTCATATTGAAGATAGAAGTGCCAATGGAACTTTTGTTAATGGTCGTAAAATAGAAAAAGGGGTTAAGCACCTTGTCACCAAAGAGGATGAGATACGCATAGGACGAGAGGGAACGTTAATAGATTTAAACCATCAAAAGATTCAAGAGTTACGAAAAAATGTATAGTTTTTTAAAAGATAAAAGAGTTCTCTATATTGAAGATGAAGATGATATCCGCCAAAATGTTACAGAGTTGTTGAGTGACTATTTTCATACCTTTGATACAGCCAGTAGTGGAGAAGAGGGGTATGAGAAGTTTTTAACTCAAAAGGTCGATATTGTTATTGTTGATATTGAGTTGCCTAAGATGAATGGAATTGAGCTTCTGCAGAAAATTCGTGACCAAGATAAAGATATCCATTTAGTGGTTATCTCTGCCCATACCAAAACAGAGTATCTTTTAGGAGCCATTCCTTTTAAACTAGAGCAGTATATTGTAAAGCCACTCAACTCACGAAAAGTACGCGAACTGCTTACAAATTTAGATGAAGCGTTCTCCACAGGGACAGTGATAGAGTTGATTCCAAATGTTATTTTTAATCGCGATAGAGCCATTGTCTCTTTTGAAAATCAAGAGCATCCTTTAACAAAAAAAGAGCAAGGAATTTTATCTATTTTGGCTGATAAAAAGGTTATCTCTTATGATGAGATAGATGAGTTATGGGGCAATGAGATACCTACCTCTAATGCTGTACGAACTTGCATAAAAAAACTTCGTCAAAAATTACCAGACAATACTCTAAAGACACGTACAGGTTTTGGCTACTATGTCGAGTAGTGTGGAGCATTCCTGCCCACGGAAAGAGTGTTATCGTAGTTCATCGTGGGCAGGAATGC
>JAHZJZ010000248.1 GCA_022600655.1 Campylobacterota bacterium
ACCGAGTCCCTTTTGTACCAAGCAGGATGAGGCAGTGTCAAGTTTTTACTCTCTATCTGCTCATCTTCATAAAAAATCATATCAATATCCAATGTTCTAGGAGCATCCTGAAATGAACGCTTCCTACCAAACCTCTTTTCTGTAGCCAAAATATAGCGTAAAAGTGCTTTAGGTCTTAAACAAGTTTTCACAATAATTAATGCATTGTAAAAATCATCTTGCTCTAAGTAACCAAAAGGTGGATTTTTCAATATCGGTGAAGTCTCAATCACATCAATAAAAGGTGAACGTTTCAAATACCAAAAGAGATGATTAAAACGTCTTGAAACATTGCCTATGTTTCCTCCTATTCCTAGAGTGGCTTGGTAGGGTTTATTTGACTCTATTTGAGAAGCATAAGGGTACAAAGCGTGAAAGTGTAAACTCTTTTCAGTATCTAGGTTTTTAACCATTCAACTCTTCTTCAACTATTGAAACTAAAGCAGCTGTTTTAATACTTTCAATATCACTCTTATCGTACATTCTTACCAAATAAAGTGTATTATTTTCATCTATAAAACAGGTAATCACACGATAACCTCCACTTTTACCTTGGTTTTTACTGCTATTTTTCACTCTAACTTTATAAATACCATGTCCTAAAGATTCACCGACCATAGGGTCTTCTTCTAGTAAAAGTTTAAATTCCTCAATATCGTTCAAGATATTTTTGTATCTCTTTTTTAATTTTTTAACATCTTTAACAAAACTTTGAAATGGAATAATAGAGAGTTCATTCATACTATTTTAACTCTTGTAGCATATCATCTAGAGAACCTTTATATAAAACACTATTGTCACCATCTTTAAGTTTTTTTACATCTTTCATACTGTTTTGAAAATCTTTCAATAAAATATTTTCATTAGAGAAAGTGATATTTTCTATCTGCTTAAAAGAGTTCAAAATAGTATTTAACTGCTCTAAAAGAGCATGACTAGGATTTACAATTTCAAATGATATCGTTTCACGCTGCATAATTTTCTCCAATTTTTTATTAGATATCTTGCAAAACTAGGAACCAATGGCTTTAACCTCGTTATGTTCGGGACTAAAGTCTCCGATTCCAAATGAATTTTGCAAGAAGCTTATTTTAATTATAGCAGAAAACACTCTAAACTATAAAACCACAACCCGACCCTCAATCATCGTCACCATATCTTCAATCCGAATGCCAAACTCATTAGGAATGTAGATACCAGGCTCTATCGTATAGACCATACCATCTTCTATAACTGTATCGGACTTAGAAGCAATGTAAGGCATCTCATGAATATCTAACCCTACTCCATGACCTGTAGAGTGAACATAGTACTCTCCAAACCCCGCTTTTTCTATAATCTTACGCGTTAAGGCATCAACCTCTTTGGCTTTCATACCTGAACGTGCTTTTTCTATGGCATTGTCATGAGCTTTGAGTACGGTATCGTAAGCTTTTTGTATTTTTTTACTTTTAAACTTCTGTATAGTATCAAAAGAGAAATCATCCTTAGCATAGACCGTTCGTGTTCTATCTGAACAGTAGCGTTTGTATTTTAACCCAGCATCAACTAAAAGCAAATCTTTTTTATGTAGCTTTTCAGAAGTTGGCAAAGCGTGAGGTTTCGCTGCATTGCCCTTCACAGCTACGATAGGGTCAAAAGATAGCTCATACTCACCCTTTTTAGAGAGAGCTTTTTTTGCCATATAAGTTAGATTATATTCACTACTTTCAAAGCCATTTTTTTGAATATCTTTAGCAAACCTATCAAAGGCTTTAGCCCCTAACTTCACAGCTTTTTTGATAATCTTCAACTCTTCATCGCTTTTAATAATTCGCTTTTTATGTGATAAATCAGGTAGAGCTTGAAGTTTTATCTTTAAATCTTTGGTGATTTTTTCAAAATGAAATATACTCCACTCTTTAGGGTCATAGGTTAATTTTTTAATTTTAGAAGTTTTAATAATACTGTTGGCTTTAGCATAGAGGTCTCTTTCGATAATAACCGTCGCACCCTTAACCAAGTTTTCTGCTTCGATAGCATAACGCGAATCAGTTAGAAAAAAAGCTTCACTTCCAAGCTTTAGAAAAAGTGCATTATCACTGCTGTAACCACACTCATAATAGATAGCATTTTCATCTTTAACAATATAGTTCATAGGATTTACCTTAAATGTAGCGTGGGCATTTCTGCCCACGAAAAAAGTTTTTAAGAGATTTTAATTACTTGTTTTGAAGAGCTTGTTGTGCTTTTTGAGCCTGTTGAGCCTCTTGCATCGCTTTTACTTCATTCATAATCTGAGTAACAGCAATCATCGCCATATGGTAAGAGAAAGGACCAAATCCAGTAATCTGTCCTGCACATACAGGAGCTATTAGTGACTTTTGTCTAAACTCTTCTCTTTGATAGATGTTTGAGAGATGAACCTCAACTGTTGGAATCTGAACAGCAGCAATCGCATCACGAATCGCAATCGAAGTATGCGTATACGCAGCAGGGTTAATAACAATACCGTTTGCTTCGCCTAAACACTCTTGAACTCTATCAACAATTTCACCCTCTAAATTACTCTGAAAAAACTCAATCTCAACACCATTTTGCTGTGCGAAACCTTCCATCTGCTTATGAATATCTTCCATTTTCATTGGACCATAGATATTTTGCTCTCTATGACCTAACATGTTTAAGTTTGGACCTTGAATTACTACAACTTTCATTCTAAATATAACCTTTAAATTAATTTTGAGCGTATTTTATCTAAATTTGGGTTTAGGGAATATTATTATTCACTTCGATAAAAAATCAAAATTTTGTTACTTTCTTATTCTTTAATCAACTTTTTAAAATTCTTACTACACT
>JAHZJZ010000018.1 GCA_022600655.1 Campylobacterota bacterium
CAAATTACCAAACCGAAGAGATTGCTCCTACTCTAAAAAATATACAAAATATCTGTACCCAATGTCATGCAACACTACAATAAACTCTTACTCTTTTTGCCACTAACCCTACTCTGTGACACTAACCTTACCCAACATGTCAAGGAGCTAGAGAGTCGTCTATCTGAACTTGAAGAGCAGAAAAAAAACCACAAAGGGGTCATTAATCTAAGCTCTATGGAGACTACCATGATACTAGGTGGTCGTGTCACCCTCGATACCATCTACCTACACAATGCCAGTGGTAAAGAGGGAGGGAGTAATAGCAGTGATCAGTTTTTTAATGCAAACAATATCCCTCTTAGTAATGAGGGTGAAGAGAGTGAACTCACTCTAACGGCTAGAAACAGTAAATTCTGGATAAAAACACGCACCTTGCCTGAAAATGGTAAGCCTTTTTTGACACTACTTGAAATTGACTTCTGGGGAAGCAATGGTAATGAACAGAACAGCAACTCCCATAACCCACGACTACGCCACGCTTACTTTACTTACAATGGCTGGACACTAGGACAAACCAACAGCCTCTTTACCAGCTCCATTAAACCCTCAACCCTAAAACTACCTGTCGATGATGTCTTTATGCGTCAACCACTTATTAGCTATGAGACAAATCTTATAGAAGAGAAGATTGCGTTCTCTTTTGAACAACCTGAATCACTCATTATGACCTCAACAGGGACTAAAGTTAGAGTCAATGACGACCAGCTACCCGATATTGCCATGAAATACCATGCTCATCATAATTGGGGTGAGTATTCACTCTCATTTTTAGCCAGACAACTTCGTGTTGACCAAGAGTTTGATAGTAAAATAACCGATAGCACATGGGGCTACGGTATGAACTTCAATACCAAAGTAAACACCTTCAAACATGATCATATCACATGGGGTATAGTAGGAGGAAAAGGCGTTGGTAGATACCTGGGAACTGCTTTTTTTCCTGGAGCTGTCATCACTCCCAAAGGAGAACTCAAACCCCAAACTTCATGGGGAAGCCACATTGGCTACGAACACTGGATAAACAAAGAGTTGCAGTTCAATACAGCCTTAGGCTACCTCAAAACCAATCCTATCTTGACATTAGAGAGTATTGATGAGTCAGCCTACTCTGCTCATATGGCAATTCGGTATAACCCTGTTAAAAACTTTCTCTTAAGTGGTGAACTGGTTCATGCCAAACGCATTTTACAAGGTGGTGACTCTTCAGATATTGACAGAGTCTATTTTCAAGCAAGTTATAATTTTTAGCGTGGGTATTCCTACCCACGATGATATGCTACCAAGAGATAGTAGATATTCGTAGAAACAGTAAATTGTTACAGTTCAAAAACATGCTTCCCTAAAACCACCGTATAAAAAGTCCCAACAAAAACCTTTTTATCTCCAACATTACCAACAACCTCAACGGTATGTTTAGCTCCGTTACTCTCAGTAATATTCGCTTTGAAAATCACACTCTGCCCTACTTTAATGGGAGCTAGAAACTTCGTTTCACTCTTTGCCAATACCACATTAGGGTCATTGACAGCTGACATGGCTGCATAGTCTGCTGCACCAAAGGCAAAGCCACCGTGTACTAAGCCCTGTTCATCGGCTCTCATTACCTCAATAGTGGTTAGCTCTACTTGGGCATAACCCTCTTGTAGTTCAATTACCTTACCATTAAGTGCTGTATCTATTTTTAAGTGTGTATTTAAATTCAATCTCTACTCCTATCTAAATCTGGCGACTTTCGACACCATCGTAAAAAAAGTCTATCGGGGTGAACACGAGCATCTGGTTCTGTTCCTTCGACCACATAATCAGCCAATATTTTACCCATCAGAGGTCCAAAAACAAACCCTCGTCCACCTAAACCGTTACAGATGTATATATTATCTATTTTTTTAAGAGGCTCTTTTAACTTAAGTCCTCGTGACAGTTTTGGATAGGTCTCTAACATATAGGGTACATCAACAACAGGTCCAACCAAAGGGAAATAGTCTTTCGATCCTGAACGCATACCACAAAAGGTCTCTTTGAGTTTAAAATCAGAAGTATCTACCATACTACCTGCTGTTCCAAAAATTTCCTCTAAAGGTTCTCCATTACAACGAATGCAGATATCTACCCCTTTTTCATGGGTAGCCCCTATTTTAACAATACCATCTATATTGGCAGAAACGGATATCTGTTTATGCATGGAGACATCTAGTTTAAGTGAGGTCTCATAATCTCCACGGGTTCCCCATGTTCCTTTAACACCCATGTAACGCATGTCCACAAACTTGTTCTCATAACCTGTTGCTAAAATAAGCTTTTTAGCACGATACTCTCCAATAATCCACAGACCATCTTCATAATTTAAACTGCCAACTTCATACTGCTCATAAGGAATATTTTCAAGAAGAGCTTGGCACATATCAGGTGCATCACAGACACCTGCTTCCTCAAACAGAAAACTCTCATAAGCATTTTTAATACCCAGTTCCTTTAACTGTTCTTCATTATAGAGTTCTCTACTTGATTGATTATACTTCTCATACTCAAGAAACTTCTCTGCATCATCCTCATCTTTAGGAATACGCACCACACCTGTTTGAGAAAAATGTTTAGGAAAGTGTTCAAGGTAGAAATCTTTTGCAAACTCAAATGCTTCATTGGTCAATGACTGAAGTGCTGAACCTTTGCCAATTTTAGGTGAGACAAATGCCCCAGCTGCTGAAGAACCACCAGCCGCTGCCACACCTGAACGGTCAAGAACCAAAACGTCTAAACCTTTCTCTTTTAAAAAATATGCCGATGAGCATCCTGCTATACCCGCACCTACTACAATGACATCGTATGTTTTCATATTTTCCCTTCTAATTTATTTTTACATTTTTATTTCAATAGTCGTGGGCTAGAAAGCACCTACAAAAACTTCAACATCTCGTCTTTAATAAACTCTTTTTCAACCACCATACCATGTTTAACCTCTTTGCTAAACAGCTCATCTATCATCGCTGGTACTTTCTCATCTGTATTTTCTGCAATCCACTGTAACGCTTCGGTATCATTTGCTGTTTTATCACTTCCCAATGCACGAGCTACGGTTGTAGAGAACTTTGTCCATTCTGCTGTTGAGTAGACAATGGTCTTTAAATCTTTAGGTGTACTCTTCTCATACGACTTCATACAGGTTGCTGTATGAGGGTCCATAATATACCCCTCTTTTGCATATTTAGCTATATAGGCTTCACACTCATCATCTTCACTGTAAGTTGCTTCAAAATCCTCTTGAATCAATGCCAACTCTTCAGGTGTCAATCTGTATTTACCTTCACTGTTCAAAGAATCCATAAGCTCTTTGGTTCTTGCTCCTCCAAACTTATCAAATAACACTCTCTCTACATTTGAACTTTTTAAAATGTCCATCGCTGGTGACTCTGTTTTAATCAACTCACGACTTCCCATATCATAAACACCTGTATCAATTAAATCCGTTAAGATGTTATTAACATTTGAAGCCACTAAGAGTTTCTCTACAGGAAGACCCGCTTTTTTAGCGTAGTATCCACCAAGAACATTACCAAAGTTACCCGATGGTACAACCAAGTATACATTTTCACCCATAGTTATCTCATTTTGACGAATCAACTCTAGGTAACCGTGAATATGATAAATAATTTGGAAAATAATACGCCCAAAGTTTACTGAGTTTGCAGCTGAAAGTTTAATGTTTCTCTTCTCTAACTCAGCTTTGAAATCTTCTGAAGCCAAAAGCTCTTTAAGCATGTTTTGTGTGTCATCAAAGTTTCCAACAACCCCAATGACTTTTTCATTTTCTGCTTCTTCTGTAACCATCTGTAGTCGTTGAACATCTGATGTACCTCCATCAGGGTAGAGACAGGCTACTTTGATGTTGTTTTGGTCTTTAAAGGTCTCTAAGGTTGCAGGACCCGTGTCACCAGAGGTGGCTGCCATAATAAGATAGTTTTCGTTTCGTTTTTGAGCCTCTTTTGACAAAATATACCCAAACGGTTGCAGTGCCATATCTTTAAAGGCACGGGTAGGACCATGGTAAAGCTCCATGACAAAACAGTCATCTTCAATTTTACTTAAGGGTACAGGGTTTGCAGGGTCATCAAAAGCATCGTAACGACTTAACGCTTCGTTTAGGGTTGCTTCATCAATGTCTATCTCAAAACTCTGTAGTACATCTAAAGCTAACTCTTTATAGTGACTGTTTAAATGTTTTTCTAAAAATTCTGTTCCAAATTCAGGAAGTTTTTCAGGTACATAAATACCTCCAAAACTGGCACTTGGACTTAAGATAGCCTCTGAAAAATTTAACTCTTTAGCATTAACCCCATCATTACCACGTGTCTCTATAAATTGCATACTATAATTATCCTAAATGTTTTTGATTGAATTATAACAAAATAAGCTTATTCTGGTTATGGAACAGAACAACTCTTCTCATTTGTGAATTATTTTGACACTATTAATAGACATTTAAATTCTCTATGATTATAATGTTCTAACTTTTAGAAATAGACAATTTACAAATGTTAAATGGTTAAAATCATTTGTTTGAACTGATACATAAAATAGGGGGTTATCAGTGAAAAAAAGATTTTTTACAGTTACCTTCATTATGACAATACTCTTAATCAGTATATTAAACACGGCTGAAGCAACTTCGACTAATGAACCACTATATGATAAAATCTACCGAAGTATCAAGATATCAGAATCATACTACTTTCTTCTTTTGACTAAAAGTGGAAAGCTCTACTATCTTCATACCAATAAAACCCATAAACTTACACCAAGTGAGATAAAATCCCCTAATCTATTAGAGATTCTTAATCAAAAACAGACATGGGGAACAGCTTTTTTAGAAAATAGAAAGTTTATTGAAAAGAATGGCAACTTATATACCAAACGCTATTGGGATATCATCAAAGTTAAATCACCCCAAAAAATCAAATATCTTAATAAAAACTTTAGTTTACAGTAACCTGCCAAACAACTTCTCTAAAATCCAACTCTGTTTCTCTTTACCATACTGTGCATAGTGTAACTCATAAATATTAGAAGCTATAAGCTCTATCTCCTCTTTGCTCTCTTCATCACAGGCAAAAAGTATGTGGTCATTTGACTCTAAAATGGTGTCAGCAGGAAGCAGTATCTCTTCATCATTTCGGTGTATAAGTAGAGGCACAGCTCCATTACTTATTTCTCTATTATGTAGTGAACGTAGTAGCACATCTATTTTTACCTCTGTTCCTGACTTTAACTCTCTACTCAAAGCAAAAGCCTCTTGCTCATTGATTTTTAAGCTCATAAGTATTGGCTTACTTCCTAGTTGACTATGAAGCATCTTTACCAGTGATTTTGCCCAGATTTCATCTTTGTAAATAATCGCTTTTAAGAAACGATGTTTTAAAGGGTTGGCTAAGAACATGGCTGTTTTATTGATAAGAATACGTTCAATCATAAACAACCAATCAATACTCGCAGCTTGAAAAATACTCACCTCTTTCATTGTATTTTCTCTGGCAATCAGATAGATATCAGGATTGAGTTTTTTAGCCGTTATCATAATGGAGATATTATCAATATCATTTTGTGTACCAGCGATAATACATGATGCCTCTCTAATCCCAGCCTCACAGAGTATCTCTTTATCATCAGCATTGGCTCTTAAGAACTGTTCATTCTCTATCATCTCACGCTTTGCCATACGATTTTCATCAATAAATACATAGTCAATACCATGTTTTTCAAACTTAGATTGTAGTGCCTGACCAAAACGACCATATCCACAAATAATATACTTCCCTCGTGGAAGAAAGAGTGCTTTATCACTTAAGTCTGCATTTTCATAAATCCAATTTTCCAGTATAAGAATATGAGGAGAGGTTAACGCAATATCCAAACGTTTAGCAAAAATATCAAAAGGGTTTTGTACTTTAGCAATATCGGTGTCAAGTATACTTGTTGTAGTCTCATAAAGTGTTGACTTTGCAACTACTTTAACATTAGAGTTTAAAAACTTTGTTAACACAGAGATACGAAGGTTCTTCTCCTCTTTAGAAAAAAGAGAGATAATCGCTTTACAGTTCTCTTTTCTTATCCCTGCATCTTCCAACGTTTCAGTAATCAAAGCGTTACCAACCATGACAGGAACACTTCGACTAAAATCTTCTAACATAAAGTGGTTAATATTATCTTCATTCTCATCAATAAGAACAACTTTTATACCCGATTCCAGTAACTTCTGTATGACTTCAATATTAACATAGGAGTAGCCCAAAACAATGATAAAATCACCCTTAATACTCTGAACTTGTTTTCTAAATCGCCCTCGCATAATCTCAAACTTTAATGTCTTGTCTGAAACCACACTTACTAAAGCCCCTAGTCCATAAAACCAACCAACTACCGTGAGATAAATACAAACCAAAACCCACAGTCGTTGTTCATAAGTAAATTCATAAGGAGTCTCCCCAAAACCAATGGTTGATGCCGTGTAAGAGATAAAGTAAAAAGCATCAAAAAAACTTAAATGATACTCCGCTCCTTTATCATCTAGACCAGGAATAAGTACCATCCCCAATATAGAGATAGAGTAGGTAACAATAATAACCAGTAGAGGCGTTCTTAGTCTTTGTAAGATAATCCAAAGAGCATTATTACTCATGCTCTACCTTTTGGATTTAAGCGTTTCACCTATATATAAGATGACTGAAGTAATGTTGGCTAAAAATGCCCCACCCGATAGAGAAACTATGGTTGACATGGTTCCTGCATCAAGTGTTGAGTTAATTCCAACAACTGTCCAAACGATAACAGCTGCAATGAGTTGAATATCTGCAACTAAAGAACTTGCCAAAAGTACTGAACCTATCTGTGTTTTATCACCAATTTTTAAAACCGTAGCGATTAAACTAATAACCAATGCAGCAAAAAGTTCATAACTACTATGCATAGCTGGATTATGAATATCTCCGTAAAAAAAACCAAAATTGAGTGTCATTGCAAGTATAAAGAAAAATCCTGAGATTACTTTTTGTAAGTTCATATGTTGTCCGATATTATAATTTAAAAAATTATATACTAATTTGATTAAAATCTATACCTACCTCCACATACTTTGCACACTTTAGCCGTTACAATACTTTTATAAACATCAAACAAAGGAAACACCATGAGACAACTACTCAAACTCATTTCACTTGCAACCATAACCCTCTTTTTTATCGCCTGTAGCGATAATAGTTCCTCACAAGGCTTTAGTAAAAGTGGAAAAGCTGGAAATTTAGATGTTACCTATAGCTCTGCCAAGCCGTTAGTGGTAGGCGATAACACTATAGATGTTAAAGTAACGGATGCTGGAAAAACTGTATCAGGAGCTAAAGTCGAACTTAAAGTGTTTATGCCAGAGATGCCTGGAATGCCCTATATGGAAGATACTAAAACAATGAGTGGAACTGCTGATATTTATAGTGGAAATATAAATTTTTCTATGGGTGGTACTTGGCAGGTTAAGATTTTTATAGAGAAAGATGGGAAGAAGTATAAGCACTCTTCTTCGGTGATATTGTAATAAATTGTTTTCAATAAAGGGCAGACACATCGGTCTGCCCCTACAAGTCGCATAGGTTGAACATTTTTTTAACCTATGCAATATGTAGGGGTCGTACCCATGTGTCGACCCGTATTGGCATAAATAAATATTTGAATTCACAAAAAACAAATACAGGAGATAAAAATGAAACCCCTCTACACTTTATTACTCTTATCTCTGTCACTTCACGCTCAAACCCTACAAGAGGTCATAGACTACAGCTTACAAAACAACTATCAACTCCAAATTCTTCAAAAAGAGTCTGAAATAATAGATCGACAAGCTGACATAGAGTCTACTTGGGATGACCCAATTTTAAAAGCTGGAATCAACGATGTGCAGTTTGAAAAGCCTTTGAGTCGTGATATTGAGGCGATGCAGAACCAGTTTGTGGCGTTGTCTCAGACCATTCCTCTCTCTAATCGTATAGAGATTGCGAGTGAGATAGAACGAGAGAAACAAAAGGTAATAGAGCAGAAAAAAGATGTACTTAGAACCAATATCGCCTTTGGGGTTCGCAAAGCTTTTATAGAGGCAAAGAACGCTAAAGATAATTTGAAAATTTTAGATGAGTATATCTCTTTTTTGCACACGCCAATGCGTCTAATATCAAACCTTTCAGCTGTTGAAAAAAATTCGGTAGAGAGGTACATTAAAACCCAACTGCTTCAACAGAGTTATAAACTTCAACGAGAGAGCTGGTTACAACGCATTGAAATTGCTAAAGAGCGTATAGAGCTAATAGGCAATTTAAAAGTAGAGCATTTTTCGGATGAAGTGCCTTTAAAAAACTACCATTTACAATCACTAACGGTATTGCTTTCGCAACTTGAAGCACAGAGTCCTGAACTGAAAAGGGTAGTTGCATTAAAAGATGTGGCAGGAAAAGCCATAGCCTTGGCAACAGCCAAAGAACAAGCCGATATAACGGTAACAGGTGGGTACTACCAGCGTGATGAGCGTAATGATTACCTCTCTTTTTCGGTGGCGTATCCACTATATATTCATGACAAACAGTCAAACAGAAAAGTTCAGGCGATGAAACGGGCAAATATTCAAGAGCTTAGTTATGCCCGTACTAAAGTTCAACTCGAGCAAGGGTTAAAAATAACGCTACACGAACTGAAAGCCTTGTATCAAGAGTTACGAATACTTGAAGAGAATCGTATCAAGATAAACCAACTCATCGCCAATGCCAAAGCAAAGTTAGCGAGTGGAGGCTCTTTGGTACACTATTATGAACTCTTTACCCAACGAACCAATAACCGATTGGCTCTAAACAGAAAACAGTTGGCGATAGCATTAAGTGAAAATCAGATAGAGCAACTATTAGGAGTGATACCATGAGAAAATTATTGAATTGTTTTGGAAACGGAGAGTTTACTCCCGAACAACGGAGGCAAAGCCTTTCGATTCCGAATGTTATAAGAACTCTATTACTGTTTTTACCTTTTATTATTGTACTCGAAGCTGTCACCGTAGAGCAGTTGTTTAATGTAAAAACCATTCAAGTTAAAAGCCAAAGCATCAAGAATGCAAAAACCTACAACGGCTATGTGCAGATAGCTGATGATAAAATCTATACCATTACTCTTACGCAAGATGGCTTTATTCGTAATTTAACAGCACCTAGTATTTATGACAAGGTGACCAAGGGTAAAAAGTTATTTGAACTCTACAGCCCCGAAGTCTACAAAGCACAAATAGAGCTGTTGTCTGCCAAAAGAGTTAGCCGAGCATTAGCCAAAAATATCGAGACGAAATTAAAACTTTACGATGTGAATGAACGAAATATAGAAGCCATTAAAAAGGTCAACCGTGCCTCAAAGTATCTGCCATTCTACTCCCCATACTCTGGCATCGTGGTTGAGAAAAAAGTAACCGAAGGCTCTGCTGTTAAAAAAGGGATGATGGTCTATAAAATTGCCGACCTATCAACCGTTTGGGTCGTGGCTAAAGCTTACGAAGCTGATAGAGCGTTTATACAACAAGGTCAAGAGGTCGAAGTCACACTCAATGGAGATAAAAAGGTGCATAAAGCAAAAGTCGATTTGATACACCCATTGGTAGACCCTGTTAACAAAACCATCGATTTTAGAATTACATTGAACAACAGTGATGAAAAAATTCAACCCAACTCCTATGCGACCATTAAGACCCTAAATCCAACGCAAAATAAACTGGTACTTCCCAATACGGCCGTTGTAACCAAAGGAGCCAAGCATCTGGTCTTTATCCCCAGTGAATATGAGGGTGAATATAAAAGTAAAATGGTTGAAGCAAAAAGAGTAAACAGTAACCAGTTTGAGATACTCTCTGGACTAAAAGATGGGGATGTAGTGGTGAACAATTCACTCTTTTTACTCGACAGCGATGTGGTGATTAATGGGGAAGATTAATCATTAGTTAGATATAAATTGAAAAAGGAATAAATTATGAAACAGATATTTCAAGTAAAAAATGTAAAGTGTGGTGGGTGTGCAGGTACACTCAAAAAGTCTCTTTTAGATGAGTTCGGAGAGGTAGAGGTCAATTTAGATGTAGAGCCAAGAGAGATAACTTTGGAGCTAAAAGAGGGGCAAGAGGAAGCGTTAAAATTAAAACTGCGTCAACTTGGTTACCCTTTAGTAACGGATGAATTGAATGCTTTTCAGACGGTGAGTACTACGGCTAAGAGTTTTGTCTCTTGTGCTATTGGGAAGGTGGATGGGTAATTTTTGGTTTATAGCTTGACTTTCTAATAAATATTGTGTTACACTTGTAATACATAAAATAAGAAGGATTTATAGATGAAAAATGCAATTATAAATGCTAGAATTGAATCTGAATTAAAAGTTGATGTTGAGCATATTCTAAAAAATCTAGGGTTGAGTGCGACACAAGCTATCAATATGTTTTATCAACAGATTAAATTACATAATGGAATACCTTTTGCTGTGAAAATTCCAAATGATGAAACGCAACGAGTTATTGAGGAGTCACGAAAAGGTGTTAATGTTGAAGATTTTTCTTTTGACGAGTTAGAGCGAAGATGAGAATTAAACGACATAGAAAATTTTTAAAAGATTTTAGAGATATAAAACTAAGCGATAGTCAATTTGAAAAATTTGTCTACTATATTAACTCTTTAAGAGAAGATAAAGCTCTTCCCCCTGAATCTAAAGACCATGCTCTTAGTGGAAAGTACAAAGATTGTAGGGAGTTTCATTTGGGTGGGGATATGTTGATTATCTATCTTGAAAGTGGTATTGAAGAGGTTATTTTAATGCGTCTTGGTACTCATTCACAGCTTTTTTAATTTTATCTCTGTCACTTTTTTTTCTTTATTTCGCAACGAAAGAAAGAAAAGTAACCAAAAAAAAGAAAGTGCGAAGGGCTGACGCAGTGAAATACAGCCTTATACAAATGAAAAATAAGATAGAAGCAATTAAAATTTAAAAGAGGTTATTAAAATAGTTGTCAACAAGTTTTTCTTCTGCTTCTGAAAAGTATTTTAATGCATCTGTAAAATTATTTTGAAATTTACTGACA
>JAHZJZ010000249.1 GCA_022600655.1 Campylobacterota bacterium
GCATAATAGAGTTAAATCCATGCATTACCCCCTCTTCTCCATACGTCAAGGTTGCTGCATGGTTACCTAACTCTTCGCCTCTACCCATTGGCTCTACACCATGTAGCTCTACCTCTTTATCGTCAATAAATCCAGCAAAAATTCCCATCGCGTTTGAACCACCACCTACACAAGCAACTACATGACTAGGAAGGTTCTCTTCATGTTCTAAAAACTGCTCTTTTGACTCAAAACCAACCACAGACTGAAAATCTCTTACCATCATAGGAAATGGGTGTGGACCAACAACTGAACCGATACAGTAAATCGCCTCATCAGCTTGAGGAACATACGAATAAAACGCTGAATCTACAGCCTCTTTAAGGGTTTTAAGTCCATGCGTTGCAGGAATAACATTGGCTCCTAAAATCTTCATTCGTACCACATTTGGATGCTCTTTAACAATGTCTACTTCACCCATGTGAATCTCACACTCTAGCCCAAAATACGCTGCTGCCGTTGCCAGTGCTACCCCATGTTGCCCTGCCCCAGTCTCTGCGATTACTTTTTTCTTTCCCAAATATTTTGCTAAAATCACCTCTGCCATACAGTGGTTAAGCTTGTGTGCTCCCGTATGATTCAAATCTTCTCGTTTTAGGTAAATTTTAGCTCCACCACAATGCTCGGTTAAGTTCTTAGCAAATGAAATCGGTGTTGGTCGTCCTTGATAATGCTTTCGTACATATTTTAGCTCTTCAATAAACTTTGGGTCATTTTTAAGTTCATTGTACGCCTTAGTAATATCAGCGAAAGGTTGCTCCAATACAGGTGGTATATACGAACCTCCAAATTTACCAAAATAACCATTTTCATCAGGTGTAGATGTTAAGTAAGATGCTTCCATTTTTTTCTTCCTCTTTATAATTTGGTATAAATTATATTCCATTAGCTATTAGTATTTAGTTAATTCTAACCACTCTATAACCATAACTCTTAAGATACCCAACTACACTCTTCATTCCGAGAAAATGCATCACACCAAAAGCAAAAAGAAACTGTTCTTTAGGCTGTTCAGTAACCACATATTCAATACGTTTTGCCATTTTAATATTTCTATCATACAGAAGCAGTTGCATAAACTTCTCTTCTAATTTTTTATATTTGGGTATCTGAAACATGGTACTGTTTATAAAATCCATTAGCTTTTTACTATCACCATTAAGATAGAGCTGTTTTAACTCTTCAGTATAGTCTCTTTTACTATTTAGATAGAGTAGTGAGGACTCTAAGGCGATAAGCTGTTCCTCATGAGAAAACCTATCCATAATCCCTAACTGCTCCTCTATACGTTCAATCCCTCCAACACGTTTACCTCGACTTTTAGCATAGTCATAAATCACTTTATCTATGGCTCTAAGTTTAGGGTATTTTAGATGGTTCTTTAAAGAGGTCAATGTACTTGAAAGTCCCCAAATCTTCATTTTATTAAAAGTGCTTAAACTCATTTGAGGATTAATTTTTTTGACATAGGCTTCACTCTGTTGATAAAGTTTTCTAGGTAAGATATCTTGTAGTTTTTTATTATCATTTCGCATGACTAAATTTGTAGCTTTTATCTGTGTTTGGATACTCATGGGTATCTCTGTATAGATATAAGTACTTTTATTGATAATATCGGTAAGTTTAGAAGGTAAAACTTGTAGTTCAGGGGTAAGTAGGTGCATGGTTCCAAAGAGATAAAAATGCTGTTCACCTTTGGTTACTTCCCAAAGAAATGGCTCTTTGAGATTTCCATTAGCCAAAACAAGTAGTGTAAAGCTAATGAGTGTAAATATTATTTTTAATAATTTCATATCATACGACCTTTTTGTCGTATGATATCTAAAAAAGTGCTTACTTCAACAGACCTTGAGCATAGTCACTCTGTAACGATTTATTTAACCAGTAAGCAACATTGGCAAATGAAACATTTTTATTACCATCTTCATTTAGTAATCGATTTGCATTATTTGTTTCAAACCCTAAGTGATAAATACCATCAGCTAGATTATTAATAATATTTCTGTTATAACCTATACCTCTTGCACCATCATTTTGAACTCTATGATAACCTGTCTCTTCACCATCTTCATCATCACCATGAAGCTCTGCCCACTGAGTAGCATAGTTAGTTACCAAGTACTCATTCATTGCTTTAACTTCATCAATTGAGATATAGTCATCATTCGCAGCACCTGTTGTTTTAATCGCTTCAACAATTAGCTCATTCATCCCATTAGCTGCTTCTGCTCCTGCTCGGATATCTTCCATAGAGACATTAAGTAGTAGTCCTTCATCATTGTAGATGTATGGAACCATTTTATCAAAGCTTGTTCCTGTTGTTCCCTCTACTTC
Organism: Campylobacterota bacterium; assembly: GCA_022600655.1. GTDB lineage: Bacteria > Campylobacterota > Campylobacteria > Campylobacterales > Sulfurovaceae > UBA1140. The sequence continues at coordinate 2,374 of JAHZJZ010000249.1, forward strand.
TTTATATTCAGCATTACTAAATTTACCTTGTTCTAAATCTTGTTTTAATGAAGCATCTAACCACCACGCTACTTTTTCAAAACTTTTATTTTTATTGCCATCTTCATTCAACAATCTATTCTTGTTATTGGTCTCAAAACCTAGATGATAGATTCCATCAGCAATACTGTTCATTACATTATCAGCATACATTCTAGTCGTTGCACCATCATTTTGAACTCTGTGGTAACCTGTCTCTTCACCATCTTCATCATCACCATGAAGCTCTGCCCATCTCTCTTGATGATTGGCAACTAAATAGTTATTAATGGTTCGTATATCAGCTGTAGTTAATTTTTTATCGTTTCCTAAGCCTTCTGCTTTAATGGCTTCAACAATTAAAAGGTTCATCTCATTTGCTGTAGCAGCACCTGCTCTTAAGTCACTCGTTGGTACACGCCGTAACAGACCTGTATCGGTTAAAATTACATTAACAATCATGTCAAGTTTAGTACCCGTAGTTCCTTGAACTTCTTGATAGTCTGGATTACTGAGTGTTCCACTCATAATGTCATTTTTAAGTACTGTACCTAAATAGTATCCAACTGTTGTAAAACCACTACTTTTGTTACCGTTAATATCAGTAAGGTTTCTATTTTTATTAGTAGCATCAAACCCTAGGTTATAGA
>JAHZJZ010000250.1 GCA_022600655.1 Campylobacterota bacterium
ATCTATCATCCAAAAACGATTCCCTCTAGCTCCTAGACCTTTTGCTGAAATAGCAAAAGAGTTGGGGAGTGATGAGGAGACTATTATTCAACTTCTTACCCAAGAGAAAGCCAACAGAATCATTCGACAAATCTCTCCTATTTTTGATACCAAACGCTTAGGTTATAGCTCCTCTTTAGTCTCATTTAAAGTGAGGCGTGAAGATATTGATAGGGCTGTAGAGGTGATTAATGCTCACCCAGGTGTTTCACACAACTATGAGCGAGAACACCCCTTTAATATCTGGTTTACACTGGCCGTTGCTCCTGATTCGAAACTGGGGCTAAGGCAAACGGTTGAGATACTTGCCAATGAAGCCCATGCGATAGATTATATTATGCTACCCACACTTAAACTCTTTAAAATTGCTGTTAAACTCAATACTACAGGAGATGATGCCAAAAAAGAGTTGGTAGTAAAACCCAAGCGAAAGAGCATTGAGTTAACCCCTCTACACCACAGAGTCATCGCTTTGGCTCAAAACGATATTCCTATAGTTCCTGAACCCTTTAAAGAGGTAGTAGAGCAGTTGGGATTGAGTTATGAGGAGTTTTTTGCTATCTTAAATGAGTTAAAAGAGGCAGGAGTCATGCGTCGTTTTGCAGGGATACTGAATCATAGAAACGCAGGATTCAATGCCAACGCCATGGTGGTTTGGGATATAGACGAAAGCAAAGGAGAAGCGATGGGAGAGATAGCAGCCCAGTTCTCAGCGGTAAGCCACTGCTACCTGCGTCCTAAATATGACAACTGGCCCTACAATCTCTTTACCATGGTACATGGTAAAACAACCAAAGAGACCAACAGCATTATAAAAGAGATGGCAGTTGAGATAGAGCATTTTGCTAGACGACCCCTCTATTCAACAAGGGAGTTTAAGAAAGTTCGGATTAAGTACTTCTCTTCAGCGTTTCAAGTTTGGGAAGATAACAAGATAGAGTTGGTATAAGATTAAAAAGGTTTACTTTATTTTCTAATGCATGTGTTATAATGACTGAACGATATATAAGGAAGTAACATGAAGAGCATGAAAAAAAGATTTTTAGTGATTTTAGGTATACTATTTTTTGTTCCTACACTAACGATAGCAGACCATATTTGGGTAGGAGTTTTTTCTAAAGAGACACCCTATAGCTCCCAAATATTTATCTCAAAGAAGAAGTTAAAAAATCTCAATCACTTAATTGAAAAAGAGTGGGATAATGGTCTTTTGATTACTGATATTCAGTATGGAGATAGTATTTGGACAGCTACAATGGCTAAGGGTACAGAGTATACTGAGCAAGTTTATATTAAAAAGAGAGTTTGGAAAAAATTTGAATCGTCTCTTGCGAAATATGCTAATGATGGTTTTGAGCTGGTCAATGTAGAGTATGGTGATGGTACATGGGTTGCTGTATTGGTTAAAGGAACACAATATAAAGAGACACGTTATGATGCTATACGTTATTGGGATGACTTTTTAGTTACTGTCGATAAACGATGGAAAGAGGGCTATCACCTTATAGATGTGGAACCAGCTGATGGTTTATGGGTAGGTGTTTTTGCTAAAAATACAGGCTATGAAGAACAGGGCTATGATGCTTTAGATGATTGGGATGGTGTAGATGCCAATATAAAAAAACGTTGGAAAAATGGCTATAGACTCTTAAATATTGAGTATGGTGATGGAAAATGGTTTTGCCTTTTTGTTAAAGATGATAAGAAAAAAGGAGAGTCATACAATCAAAGTAAAGGTATGCAAAGATTTTCAAAAAATATCTCTGAACATTGGGATAAAGGGTATCACTTAATAGACACTGCTGAAGGACGCAGATAAAGTTAGGAGTTAAATATTGACTCCTAACCCATAACTACTGTTTAAAGTAATTTCGCTCTCATTAAAATTAACACCCCCATTAACTGGATTGGTAGCCAAGAGATTGGCTCCATCTAAATCTAACATGGTAATGGTATTAGCCCTAGCTGAAGCGACATGAACAGCAGCTCCTACGGAGACAGGCCCCTCTAACATACAACCAATCATACACTTAACATTGTAAAGTTCAGCAATATCAGCAATTTTTAGAGCATGGGAGATACCTCCACATTTGGCTAACTTGATGTTGATGAAATCACAAGCATCCATCTCTAAAAGTTCTATGGCTTGTTTTGCAGAGAAGACAGACTCATCGGCTAGAAGTGGGGTAAGGGTTCTCTCTTTGATGTATTTCATTCCTCTAAAGTCATGGGCAAGGACAGGTTGTTCTATAAAATCAGTGACAATACCTTGCTTTTCTAGTTTTTGGAGTAGAGTAACGGACTCTTTGGCACTCCATGCTTGGTTGGCATCGATACGTAGGGTGGTCTCTGGAAAAGTTTCAGTTATGGTTTTAATACGGTCATAATCTTTAGTAATGGTCTCACCAACTTTGATTTTTAAAATGTCATAACCAAGGTTAATGGCCTTTTGGCAATCTTCTAACATGGTGTCTATATCGTTTAAACTTATGGTTATATCGGTGTTAAAGGTTGTTTGAGACCCTCCTAAAAGTTTATAGAGAGGTAGTTTTAAAGATTGGGCTCGTAAATCATAGAGTGCTATCTCTAGGGCTGACTTGATGGTGCTGTTGTGTATTATGCTCTGTTCAACTGTTTTCAAAAGATTATTAAACGCTTCTAGCTCTTGACCAATAAGCATAGGTTTAATATGCTCTATGGCTCCTAACATACTGGTTATAGTCTCACCTGTAATAACAGCCGTAGCGGCACCCTCTCCATAACCTATGAGTCCACTATCTGTATGGATGCTAACAACCAAATCTTCTAAGTGGGTAACTGTTCTAAGTGCTGTTTTAAAAGGGGTTTTGAGTGGAGCTTTTAGTAGTTGGGTATCTATTCTGGTTATTTTCATGACTTATTTTAGCATAATTTTTATCTTAAGAATTATGTAATGTAGCTCTTTAAAAAAATATATTATAATATACCAAAAAATGTTTATTAAAAATTATTAAGAATATTATATACATTTATAAAAGGGTTCGAATATGAAATATAGTACAAAAGTTATTTTATTTGGGGTATTAGGGGCATTACTGTTAATCATTTCTTGTTTATACTTTAATGCTGATCAGTTTTTAGAAGATATGGAGCAGAATTCTATAAAAGAACCGACAGCTACTTCGATGAAAGAGGAGAGAAAGAGTAAAGAGGTAGTGTTCAAAGAACTCATCAAAACAGATGAAGCTCTTGAAAAAGAGGAAGCCCTGAAAGTTTCAAGCTTAGAGTATAAAGTTGATAATCATACGATTTATATTGGTGGTAAGATGCCTCTATTTGAAAGTAGTGACCCTTTTAAGCAGACACTTATGAGCCAATGTAAAGTGTTCAAGTGTAATCGAACCATAGTCTTTTCTAATGAACAAGCAGATCCTTTATGGAAAGATTTTGCAAGAAACATGATTACCCTCTTTCATGAAGAGAACTTAACGGCTGTCTCTTTACATTTAAATGAAAATGAGATTACTATTGATGGCGAGTTAGAGAGGGAAGAGACTAAAAAGAGACTTAGTCAATTAATATATACACATGGACTATCTCATGAGGTGAATGATACAAGTTATGTAGTAGTTAAAGAGAATTTAGCTGTTGATTTGAATGAAAGTACAAATAGTAACAGTGAGAGTAATATCTCTTTAGACCCAATAGGAAAAATTCAAGAAAATATTTCGGAGATTTTAAAAAGCAAACAGATACATTTTCATCGAAACCGTGCAAGAATTACAACAAAAAGTCAAAAAACGCTTAATGAGATTATAGAGATTTTAAAAGGAGTAGAAAATGTGGATATTGAAGTACAAGGTTATACCGATGCTAGTGGTAAAAAAGCCATTAATAGATGGATAAGTTTAGAACGTGCTAAAAGTGTTAAGAACTATTTAGGAAGTCGAGGAGTTAATCCTAGAGATATAACAGCTAAAGGTTTTGGGGAGACTGGATTGTTATTTGAAGATCAGCCATATAGTA
>JAHZJZ010000019.1 GCA_022600655.1 Campylobacterota bacterium
AGAGCCTCGCAGAGCGAAAATATTTTTTTGTCTCAAAGATTCATTTTGAAAGAACCTATTTTTCGTGGGCAGGAATGCACCACGCTACAGTAGCCAACATATTTAAAGGTTGTAGTGTGGTACTTTCTAGCCCACGAAACTCAATGACTCTAAATTCAAATACACTCTAAGCTTTATTTAAGTATTATTTTAACAAAAAAAATTATAAGGTATAAAATGAGTAAGTTATTAGATATAGATATAAATGAACAGTTATTAGAGATATTGGGTCAGTTTGATATGCAGCTGGAGAAGGTGGATGATTATTACTTTGTAGATGGTGTTTTCCCTGGTGTTGCAGCTCAGGCTTTTGAGATGGAGCGTTTTGAAAACTCTGTGGTGGTTCAAGTTGATGTGCATGTACTGTTGCCAAAGCAGAGTTTTGTAGAGTCATTTGTAGGACATGCAGGAACGGTTGAAGAGTCGATAGCTGAAGCATTTGAACAGTTTGAAGTGAATGTTTTACATACACTTATTATGGCATTTTGGGACAAAGCAAAACGTGTTGAAAATGGAATTGGGACCGATATCTGGGAGATTAATGGTCATAAGTGGCAAGCAGTAATTAGTAACTATGGTTATAGAGGTGAACAACCACTTGATGAGGTTATAGATGATTCTGATGCTATGTTTGAAGAGGTTGAAAAGGCGATTAAAGCTCTACCTTTAGAGAAAGATATCTATGCTGTTAGAAGTGTCTACACCAATATCGGTAATGGGAAACATGTAACTGAAGCACTTATTAACAATGAGGAGTTTTTTGATTTAGAAAAAGCAATCTCAGAGCTTAACTGGAAAAACACGGAGAGTTACTATAGTGTTCGTAATCTTGTTCTTTTGATGAAGTTAGCTCCTGAATCATAATAATAAGGGGTTTATACCCCTTTCAGACCCAATCCCACTTTTTCTTTTTCAACATCTATAGAGATAACCTCAACTCTAGCCAAATATTGATTAACTGAAAGCACTTCCAGTGGGTGCTTAATGCGTTTTTGGCTCATCTGTGAGATATGAATCATTCCATCATTTTTTAGCCCAATGTCCACAAATGCACCAAAATCGGCAATATTTCGTACCACTCCAGAGACAATGCTTCCCTCTTTTAGGCTATTGATATCGGTCATATCATCTTTAAACGGAATAGTAGGTAACTCTTCACGAGGGTCAAACCCTGGTTTGGCTAACTCTTTGAGTATATCTTTGAGTGTTACCTCTCCCACATTGAGCTTTTGGGCTAATGCTTTGGTATCAGAAATATCTGAAAGCTTTTCAAGCTCTTTCGCCATAGCATAACTTTCAGGGTGTATGCCTGTATTGTCAAAGATGCTTTTTCCCTTGCGAATTCGTATAAACCCTGCCAACTGCTCATAAGCTTTGGCTCCTAACCCTTTGACTTTGAGTAGTTCATGTTTACTTCTAAATGCTCCATGTTGTTCTCGATACTCAACAATGCTTTTTGCCAACTTTGGCCCTACTCCTGCTACAAATGCCAAGAGTGAAGCCGAAGCTGAGTTCACATCAACCCCAACACGGTTTACCAAATCTTCTACACCCTCATGAAGCTTTCGCTCTAGTAGTTTCTGGTCAACATCGTGCTGGTACTGTCCAATCCCTAGTGATTTTGGGTCTATCTTGACCAGTGTTGCCATGGGGTCACGCACACGCCCTGCAATCGAGATAGCTCCACGCACCGTTACATCTAGGTTAGGGTACTCCTCTGCAGCGACCTTTGAAGCTGAGTAGACCGAAGCTCCTGCTTCTGAAACCACCGTATATTTAAGTTGACCTTTTAGCTCTTTGTTTATTTTGGCAAAAAACTCTTGAGTCTCTTTAGAGGCTGTACCATTTCCTATGGCGACCCCTTGAATGTTATATTTTTTTACCAAATCTAACACCTTTTTACGCGACCCTTTATAGTCACTTTTGGGAGGAGCAGGGAAGATAAGCTCATTGGTCAAGTAAGTGCCATTCTCATCAATTACAGCCAGTTTGCACCCTGTTTTATAAGCAGGGTCAGCTCCTAGTAGTATCTTTCCTGTTACAGGTGGGGTCATAAAGAGTTGGGTTAGATTCTGCCCAAAGACCCCAATGGCTGCCAAATCGGCACGCTCTTTAAGTTCAGCAAACACCTCTCGTTCGATTGAGGGGAAGAGTAGGCGTTTAAAGCCATCTTTGTAGGCATCAAACAGTAGCGTTTTAGAGCTTCCCATATGGTCACGCAGTTTATAGCGTTTCAGTGTCTCTATGTATCGGTCACTCTCGATGGTGATTTTAACCGAGAGTTGTTTCTCTTTCTCCCCTCGTTTAATGGCTAAGTAGCGATGAGAGGGGATGTAAGCGACCTTTTCACTATGCTCTTTGTAGTTTTTGTAGACCCCTTTCTCATCAAACGCTTTTCCTGCTTTGACCACAACCGTTCCATACTTTAGTGTCATATCACGCACAATGTTTCGCTCTTTAGCCGAGTCAGAGAATCGCTCTGCGACAATATCTTTGGCTCCCAAGATTGCTTCATCAATAGTCTTGACATTGCCTTTAACAAACTGTTTGGCTTTTTGCTCAAGCTCTCTACTACTAAGCTTAGCTGATTGTAAAGTATTTGCCAGTGGCTCTAACCCATTGGCTATGGCTTTAGAAGCACGGGTATTTTTCTTCTCTTTATAGGGTCGGTAGATATCCTCTAGGGCTGTAATGGTCTGCACTTCATCTATCGCTTTTTGAAGTTGAGGGGTGAGTAGCTCTTTTTCGGTTAGGAGTTTTACTATCTCCTCTTTTCTATCTAACAATCTTTTTGTCGATAGATAGGTCTCATGAAACTCACGAAGCTCATCATCAGTAGCTCCTCCTGTCATCTCTTTTCGGTAACGTGCTATAAAAGGAATAGTCGAACCCTCATCAAGAAGTTTTAGTATATTGGTGATTTGATGATTGTTTAGAGGGGTTTTCTGGGTTAATAAGGTTATTAGGTTTTGCATATAGATTTCTATTCTCTTTTTGCTGGGATTATAGCGAAAAACCAAACTTACATATCTTATCAACCCCTAATTACAATTTAGATATAATCGCAGGATTTTTGTAAATTAACTTTTTTTAAAAGTAATTTTGATCTTAATCCATTTGATTTAATGACACTTTTAATTACAGACAAATTTATTTTAAATTTATCTGCGGTAGCGACAATTGCTTTAGTATCTTTTGGAAAACAGGAACC
>JAHZJZ010000251.1 GCA_022600655.1 Campylobacterota bacterium
GTCTTATGGTGACTATACCACATTAACCAATACGACTCATAGTGCTGAAGAGCTGTATGCCTATAAGATTATTATGTTTATCTCAGCCATTATATTACTTCTCTCTCTGCTTATTGTATATATAAAACGAGATTTTTTCTTTCTTAAAGAGAGTGACAATACTAAAGCATTAGAACAGTTATTAGAAGATATTAAACTCTCTTCAGATAAACATAAAGTAAAGCAGTTTAAAGCGATGCTTAAAGAGAAAGATCATAATGAGATTTATCCTCTTATTTCAAATATGATTAATGAGTTGCAGGAGAGTAAAAAACAAGCTGATGCAGCTAATCAAACCAAAAGTCTTTTTTTAACGAATATGAGTCATGAGATTCGTACGCCACTTAATGGAATTGTAGGTTTTACTAAACTTCTTAAGTCCACACAGCTTGACAACGAGCAGAGAGACTTTGTCCAGACCATTCGTAAAAGTTCAGAAGATTTAATAGGTATTGTTGATGATATTTTTGACATCTCTAAAATTGAGAATGGTCATGTTGAACTTGAATCACTTCATTTTAATATTATGGATGAGTTTGAGAGTGTTATCGAAAATTATGCCATTGAAGCTTCTAAAAAAGAGATTGATTTTTCATTATGGATAAGTCCAGAGTTTTCAGTACTTTATGTACAGAGTGATTATAAAAAAATTAAACAGATTATGATTAACCTTATCTCTAATGCTATTAAGTTTACACCTAAGGGTGGGAGTATTAATATAGTTATTGAGAAATTAGAACTGATTTCAGAAAAAGTAGCCGTTAAATTTACTGTAGAAGATACAGGTATAGGAATCAGTGAAGAGCATAAAGAGCGTGTTTTTGATGCCTTTACTCAAGCCGACAGTAGTAGTTCAAGAGCCTATGGTGGAACAGGACTTGGTTTAACTATCTCTACAGGATTGGTTAGAATGCTAGGTGGAAAGCTAGAGTTAGAGAGTGAGTTAGGTCAAGGAACTAAGCTCTCTTTCACACTGGATATGGCTTATAAACATGTTAAAAAAGAGCATAAACATAAAGCGTTAAAAGTAGCAATCTATGCACCAGATGAGGTGAAAAATAGAGATGCTAACAGACATTTAGAACAATACCTTAACTCATTTGATGATGTGCTAGTTCAACGTTTTGATACCTTTGTTGCTTGTAAAGATAGTGAAATAAACTCTTTTCATGTACTCTATATTCATTATGATGAGATTAATAAAGAGGAGTTACAACGCTTGGTGGCTAGACATAGTTCCAACAGTCAGATTGTTTTAGTGACAAAACTAGTAAGAAGAGAAAATATTTTAGATATTGCACCTATCTTTTCACAAGTTATGTATGAACCCATAACATTTTCCAAAGTTGAAAAGTCGATAGATTTAGCTTCTGCGAATAGTCATGATTTGGAAAAAAATCCATCACATCTATTTGAGGGTGTACATGCATTGGTAGTAGAAGATAATAAGGTTAACTTAAAACTCATCGCACGTACATTAGAAAATCTTGGTGTGACATCAGATGTCGCAGAAAATGGTAAAGTGGCTGTAGAGATGTATACTCAAAATCGATACGATATTATCTTTATGGATATACAGATGCCAGTGATGAATGGCGTAGTGGCTACCAAAGAGATTATAAAATATGAAAAATCAAAGAGTCTACCTCATACTCCTATTGTTGCTGTAACAACCAATGCCCTAAAAGGAGATAGAGAACGCTACTTAAATGAAGGGATGGATGAGTATATCGCTAAACCTATTGATGTTAAGAAGTTCATAGCTGTACTTAAACAGTTCTATCTTACCAAAGAAGAGGCTGAAGTCAAACGTAATAAGCATGATGAAAATGATATTTTACTCTATAAAGAGACCCCAACAGAGGGTAAAATTATCGGAGCTATCTTAAAAAAACTAGGTTACAATGTAGAGGTTGCTAAAAATATAGAAGTGTTTGAATCACTCTTAACCACACATACCTACAAAATGCTACTATTAGACCGAAGTAGCAGTGATGAACTGCATAAGAGTGTAACCCAAAAAATTCAACTTAAATCTATTCCAAGTCTACTCCTTGTTGGAGAGAGTATAGAGCTTATGCCTTCAGATTTAGAAACCTATACCCATGTACTTGATAAGTTATCTGACTTCTCTTTGATTAAGGAGAGAGTGGAGAAGATGGTGTAACCTTTTTTGCTCCCAGTCTATCATTTTCTTTAGGCTCAATACTATGAGCATTTGCCAACAAATCTAAAGCATGTTTTCGTGAACCCCTTAAGGCTCGTTTTTCTAAATGATTAAGTGTTTTTAAAGTAGCTAACTTTTCAGCAATAGCATTAATGATAAATTGATTAATAGATACATCACCTTTTAATAATTCAATATCACTTTTATAATAATCAGGAATTCTTAGTGCAAAGTTCATTATATCACTCCTATGTTTGTTAAATACTCTTTAGGTGTAAATATGTCAATACCGAAACTCTCTTTTACACCTTTGAAATCTTTAGGATTAAAGGTAATAATTGCTCCTGCATTGGCATTTACAGCAACTTCTAAAACCATGTCATCATTGGAGTCTGTTAAAAATGGTCTCCAAAGAAAATGAATACTCTGATGATATGAGATTAAACAAATATCATCAATAAAAGCTAATACATCTTCTTTTTGTAGATTGTTAAATTGTTTTAAGTTTTTCTCTCTTGTTAATACATCTTCAAATTCTGTAACCAAAGTATTTGAAACTACATTGTATTTTTTTTTATTTTCAAAAAGCCAAACAAGTAATTTGTTTGATGCTCCTTTATTTGAAAATAGAGCTGATAAAACTATATTTGTATCTATAACAATCTTCATAATGATATTGTATATGATATTGTTTTAAAAATTGATTAAAGTTTTAACTTTTTCGGAATCGGCGTGTTTACACCCGAAC
>JAHZJZ010000252.1 GCA_022600655.1 Campylobacterota bacterium
CACATCACCTTTTTTTATTTTTTCTATCTCATCATGAATGGCTTTTTCTAAATCCTCTATTTTTACATTAGGATTAGCCAATCCCATAAATATAAAGACACCATCATCGGTTAACTCCATATTATACCCATAGAGCTGATTTGCCATCTGCTTTTTATCGATAATCTCTCTATGTAGACGCGAACTCTTTCCTGCACTTAAAAGTTCTGTAATAGCTGAAAGAACCACCTGATCTTCATGTTCAAAGTTAGGAATAGGGTAGGCGATGGCAATGGTATCAACGGTATTATTATCTTTATGAATAATCTGTCTTATACTCCCATCACGTTTAGGCTCAACTGGGTTAATTTTTGGAACTTCATGACGATTTTTTATCTTTCCAAATTTTGCCTCTGCCTCTTTAAATACCACCTCTTGGTCAATATCACCTGTAACAATTAAAATCGCATTGTTGGGTTGATAGTATTTTTGATGAAACTCTCTAATATCCTCAATAGTCCATGTTAAGATATCATTCATAAACCCAATCGGTGTCCAGTGGTATGGATGAGCTGTATAGTGGGTGTTAAAGAGTCTAAAGTACATATATCCTATAGGAGGGTTATCGGTTCGTACACGACGCTCTTCGGCAACCACATCACGCTCTACTTGAAACTCTTCATCTTTTAAGTTTAGATTTTCCATTAACTCTGCAAAAAGTTCTAGTGAAGTTGTTAAGTTTTGCGTTGATGATTTGACAAAATAGTGAGTGTAGTCAAAAGAGGTAGCTGCATTGGTCATGCCCCCTTTTGATTTAACAATCTTATCAAACTCACCAGCCTCTAGATTTTTGGTTGACTTAAAGTTGAGATGCTCTAGCATATGAGCGATTCCACTCTTTCCCATTACTTCATTACGACTTCCCACTTTATAAAAAATATCAGTAGTAATAACGTTTGAGTTGTTTCTCATTGGTACAACCACAATCTCAAGCCCATTCCCTAAGCTCTTAGTGTAGTGTTTTGGTAGTGAGTTTGCCATTAAAAATCCTGTTGTTAATATGGTGGTAAATAAAAATTTTACTATATTATTCTGTATCACGATAATCAGCTCCTATCGCCTCGGTAATATTGTTGTATCCATCTTCTTTAAGAAGACGGGTTAATCCCTCATTAATCTCTTTTATCATTTTGGGACCTTCATAAATGAGCATACTATAGACCTGAACCAGTGAAGCACCCGCTTTGATTCGTCTATAAGCATCTTCTGCATTCTCTATTCCACCGACTGAGATAAGTATGGTTTTACCATAAAGCTCTTTTCCTATAGCTTGGAAGAGTTTGAATGACTTTTCTCGAACCAAAGCTCCTGAGATTCCACCAAAATCTTTGGCATGTTCAGTAACGCTGTAATCAATAGTGGTATTGGTTGCAATAATCCCTGCCGCACCTGCGTTAACAGCTGTACTACAGAGGTCTATGGCATCTTGGGCTTCCATATCGGGAGCAATTTTTAAGAAGATGGGTTGATCTGTAATGGTTTTTGCTAAGGTAAAGAGGTCGGTAATGAACTTTTCATTTTGCAAATCTCTAAGCCCTGGGGTATTAGGTGAAGAGATATTGATGACAATATAATCGCCATAATCTTTAAAGGTCTTAAGAAGCATCTCATAATCATCTAGTGCTTTATCTTCTGGTGTAAGTTTGTTTTTCCCAATATTAATCCCAACAGGGTAGTCAAAGAAGTAGAGTTTATTAAGTCTTTGAACCATATAATCACTACCACGGTTGTTGAATCCCATCGCATTTTGAATGGAGCGATCCTCTTTAAGTCTAAAAAGACGAGGCTTTTCATTACCATCTTGAGGTTGGGGAGTAATGGTCCCTATTTCGGTATATCCAAAACCAAGCGTTGGCATCGCAGTGATATACTCTCCATTTTTATCAAAACCAGCCGCCAAACCGACAGGGTTTTCAAACTTTTTTCCAAAAAGTGTTTGAGATAAAAGAGGATTAGTTACAAAATAGTGTTTTTTCATAAATCGTAGCATACTAGGGGCATATGCAAGGCTACGTCGCCCAAGACCAGCTATAGTATGAGCTGTCTCTGGGTCAAGTTTAAAAAGAGCTTTTTTAACAGTTTGGTAAGAGAAAAATGACAATATCGACTCCAAAAATTTTAGTGGGCGTATTATATCAAAATTTTCTAGTTAAAGTAGTAGTGCAAAGAGAGCGATAGATTACTCACACTATCAAGATATTTTAATTTACTACTCTTTATGTATCGGTATCCTAAATCGATGTCAAGGTCGTTGTTAACTACATAGTTGATTCCAGTATTAAGACCATATAGATATCCATTGTCACTATCAACTTCATTGTTTGAATTTCTATGTTGGAGTGCTCCTATAGAAAAACCTACATAAGGCTTAACTGGTAAGTCTGCAAAAATTTCTGTTAAGATACCATGATCTACTTGAGCAATAATACTATGAAATTGGTCATCTGAGTTCGCTGCAAAGTTATAACTAATAGCTGTTCTCCAGTAAGATGACTGTTGACCGTATTTAAGAGCAAGGGTAGGTGTCGATATATCATCATACTTAGAAGCTGAAGCTTGGACTCCCACAAATCCATACATTGTTTCCGAACCATCATCAGCACTAGCTAAACTTGAAAGCATACAAAGAGTTAAGATTATTTTCATAAATTTTTGTTTCATTTTATTAAAACCTTTTGTTGTTAAATGTTCCAAAATTATAGCACCTTATACTTAATATTAAACCAATCTTAATTTGTTTATTAATAGAAAAAGAAAGAGTGAAAGTGCCGAAATCAAGATAATAGAAGCCCCTGAGGCGATATCAAAACTATAAGAGAACCAAAGCCCACAAAGTGTAAAGAGTGAAGAGAATACTCCTGAGAGTATCATCATCATATAGAGTGTATTTGAAAGTTTCTCTGCAATATAAACAGGAATGGTTAAAAGAGCGATTACCAGTATAAGTCCTACCACTTTTATGGCTACAACTACGGTTAAAGCTGAGAGTATAAGTATCAGTGTATAAAAAAATTTTACATTAATACCACGAAGTGTTGCATACTCACTGTCATAAGAGACAGCTAAAATATCACGATACCAAAAAAGCATTATAAATATAATAATTCCTAATAGCGTACCCATATAGTACAAATCCTCATGACTTACTGCCAAAATAGAGCCAAAAAGATATGACATCAGGTCTACATTATACCCTGGTGTTAAATCTATGAGTACCACACCTAGTGCCATACCTACAGCCCACATAAGTCCTATAAAAGTGTCCATTCGATTACGGTGATGAAAGGTAATAAAGGCGATAATCAAAGCAGCTACAACAGCAAAGAGTGAAGCTCCTAAAAAGATGGGAAATCCAAAAAAGACAGCCATACCAATGCCTCCATAGGCAGTATGAGCAATTCCTCCTGCTAAAAATACCATACGATTGACCACAATAAGTGAACCGATAATCCCTGAAGCCAGTGAGACCAAAAGCCCAGCGATGAGTGCATTTTGTACAAATTCATAAGAGAGAGCTTCTAACATGAATTTCCTTTTAACTTATTAAATAGTTCAACTTCACAAAAGTGACTTGACTTCTCTTTTTTGGTAATCATATGTTGGGTTAGTCGTTTATTGATATGGACTACTTTATTGGCAAATTCTAAAATAACAGAGATATCATGGCTGACCACGATAATGGTAATTGTTTTATTGAGCAGTTCAAGCAGTTCATATATCTGCTTCTGCCCATCGACATCGATGCTAGAAGTAGGTTCATCTAAAATTAAAATCTGAGGATGCGCACATAAAGCACGAGCTATCATCACCCGTTGGCGTTGACCTCCTGAGAGGTCACCTATTTTGTTGTTGGCAAACTTCTCCATACCTACTTGGCTCAAGGCTCCCATAGCACACATAATCTCCTCTTTAGCATAGCCAAAGAGAGGGCGTTTGGTTCCTATATGTCCCATCATTACCACCTCTATTACTTTGATAGGAAAGTCGGTGTTAACATTGGTGTTTTGAGGAACATAGCCAATTTTTGAGAGGTTCTTTTGAGGTTTTGTTCCAAAGGTTTCGATAGATCCTTTTTGTACAGGGTTGATTCCTAAAATAAGTTTAAGTAGGGTTGATTTTCCCCCACCATTAGGTCCAATAATGGCTAAAAAATCTTTATCTTCAACACTTAGATTAATATCTTCCAAAATCTTCTGTCTATCATAAGCAAAAGAGAGATTTTCTATTTTGATGATGGACATCTATTTGCTACTTCCTGTTCGAATGGCTTTGGCTAAATTTATAAGATTCTGTGACCAATCTTTAGCAAGTGGAGAGGTTTTGACTACTTCTATACTTAACGCTTTGGCTATGGTCTGTGCTGATGCATCAGAGAACTCTGGTTGGGTAAAGATGGCACTAACCTTCTCCTCTTTAGCCTCTTTGATAATCGCAATTAACTGTTTAGGTTTGGGTCGTTTCCCTTCTATTTCAATAGGAAGTTGATGTAGGTTATACTCTTTGGCAAAATAGCCCCATGCAGGGTGAAAGACCATAAAGGTTGAATCTTTAGGTATCTTTGTCAACAACTCTTTAATGTGGCAGTTGAGTTCATCTAACTCTTTTAGATAGTTTTTGAGGTTTTCATAATAGTAGTCACTGTTATTGGCATCTAAAACTTTAAGTGATTCATAGATATTACGAGCTATCTGTTTGACATTCATAGGATTGACCCAAATATGAGGATCTAAACGTTTATGCTCTTCATGATGTGGTTTTGCTCCATGATGGTGGTGAGACTCCATTGCCATTTTTTTGACATCTTTAGATATGTCATTGATAATGAGGTTTTTATTTTGGTTACTAAACTTTGCTAACCAAACCTTTTCAAACTCTACGCCAATACTGAGATATAAATCAGCTTGACTAATCGCTTTCATCTGTGAGGGTTTAGGCTCATAGGTATGTGGTGAATTTCCAGGCAGTACCATAAGTGAGGTGTTGATTTTGTCACCACCAATTTTGTTGACAAATTCCAGTTGGGGTTGAATACTTACGATAACATTAAGTTTAGCAAAAGCAGAGGTTGTAATAAAAATAGATAAGAGTATAAATAGTGATTTTTTCATGTGGAATATTAGCATAG
>JAHZJZ010000253.1 GCA_022600655.1 Campylobacterota bacterium
AATGCGTGTGGGGTATATTTATGACCGAAATAGTTTAGCAGGGACATTAACATTTGATGGGAAGCAATATCAATTTATTTATAATAGTGCTTTCTTAGATGACAAAAATCAATCAGCCATTAGTCTAACCCTTCCTAAACAAAAAGAACCTTTTATCTCAAATCACCTCCATCCATTTTTTACAAATCTTTTGGCTGAAGGAAACCTCAAAAAACTACAATGTAAAAGACTTAAAATCGATGAAAATGATGCCTTTAGTCGGCTCTTAAAAACAGCAACTGATGATACCATTGGAACCATTACCATAAAAGAGTCCCTATGAGATGTTTAGGATGCTTTCGTACGACCAAAGATGTTTATTGTAAAAAGTGTAAAAAGTTACTTTTTGACAATCAAAAAATTTCACTTGTTTTAAATTTTAATAAAAAAGAGTTTCTCTCTACAACTGTTGAACTTTCAGAACATCTCTCTATCTCTGGAGTTCAAGATAAAATCTCTTTAAAAATAGAAAATAAAACACTTATTCCTACTACTAAAGATGGTACTTTTTTACTCAAACCTATACCACTTATGGAGTATGGAGAACTACTAGAAGATGTAGCAAGAAATGAACACTTTACCATGCAGTTAGCCAATCAAGTTTATAAAATAGAGACAGCACAAAATGGACTTATCGCATTTAGTGATGGAGAGTTAGCCTATATTACCAAACGATTTGACAGGCAAGACGGCATAAAAATCAAACAAGAAGATTTTTGTGCATTGGCTGAACATAGTGAACAGTCACATGGCAAAAACTATAAATATGACTATAGCTATGAGGAGATAGGAGAACTCATAAAAAAATATCTTCCTACTTATAAACTAGAGATGGTTAAATATTTTAAATTGGTACTTTTCAATTATCTTGTGGGTAATGGTGATGCTCATCTTAAAAACTTTTCGGTGACACAGCGAAAAACAAAAGAGTATGGTCTATCTCCTGCTTACGATTTGTTATCAAGCTCCATTCATCTACCCCATGAATCACGAACAGCACTAGAACTTTTTAAAGCGTATGAAACCTCCAGCTTTGAAGCTAATGGTTTCTATACATATGATGATTTTGTAGCTTTCGCAGATATTTTAGGTCTCCCTAAAAAGATGGCTAAAGGGATTATCAAAACCTTTATATCCAACAAAGCAACAACAATTGAACTTCTTAATAAATCATTTTTAAGTGATGAAGCAAAACAGAGATATAGAGTGCTTTTTGAAGATAGAATTAGAGCTGTCTCTTATAGGTATACTCTTTAGACTCTTAGAGCCGAACTTATATTGGAGTTCTTGCAAAACTAGGAACCGATGGCTTTAGCCTCGTTATGTTCAGGACTAAAGTCTCCGATTCCAAATTAAACTAAATTAAAACTCTCCCTAGAAAACCTCACCCTCTCCTCTACACTTAAGCTCATATCTTGATTATCTATCAACTCAAAGCGTGGGACTTCACCTTGTCTGTTGGCTATCTGTATGGCTAGACCTGGTCTGGCATTGAGTTCGAGTATTAGGGGACCTAGATTTTTGTCTAAAACGATATCTACTCCCAAGTATCCAAGCTTAGTGATGTCATAACAGGAAGCTGCTAGAGGTAAGAGTCTGTCCCAATGGGGTATTTTGAGTTGAGAGAAGTCATGTCCTGTATCGGGATGTATACTAATGGCTCGGTTATGTTGTACTGCGTTGATGGGTTTTCCTGTGGCTAAATCTATGCCTACACCTATAGCACCTTGATGAAGATTGGCTTTACCATCACTCTGTTTGGTAGAGCATCTTAGCATCGCCATAGCAGGGAAACCTCTATAGACCACCACACGAATGTCAGGAACCCCTTCATAAGAGTAGTTATCGAAGATAGGGTCAAACTCTACTAGAGACTCTATCATCGCTACATCATATTTTCCACCTAAAGAGTAGAGACCACTGAGTATGCCTGAGATATCTTTTTGAATATCTTTTAAACTCAATCGCTCACCATTGGGTTTAATAAAATCATCACCATCACGACCTACAATAACAATAATCCCTTTTCCTGCACTCCCATGAGCTGGTTTAACGACAAAGCCATTAACCCCTGCTATCATGCTTGTTAAGTGTTTTATCTCTGATTGGTTTTTGATGGTTGCTATCATAGAAGGAACAGAGATTCCTGCCTCTTGGGCTATCTGTTTGGTTTTGAGTTTGTTATCGACCAATGGAAAATTTTTCCTGTCGTTATATTGTCCGATATAGTGGATATTTCGACGATTCATACCCAATATACCTTTTTGTCGAAGTGTTCGAGGTGAGACAAATCCAAACATTAAAACTCTTTTACTTGATTAAATCGAAATAGCTCTAAGACCCTGTAACCACTATAACGTCCCATTAAAATAATAATAGAAAGTACCACCAATAGAAGTTCAGAAAAGTTAAAACTAAGATAAGCAACCATCTCACTGCTCATTGCAAAATAGGCTAAGACAGCCACGAAAAGAGACCCTCCACCTTGTATATAGACCTCTTTTCCTCCCTCTTCTTCCCATAAAATAGACATTCTTTCAATCGTCCATGCCAAGATAATCATAGGGAAAAAGGTAATGGTCAACGCCTCATTAATACCCAGCTTATAACTTACAATACTAAAGATAGACATAATCCCTATCACCACAATAACCACGGAGGATATCCTAGCCACCAACAACAGATTAAGATGAGAGAGGTAGGAGCGAATAATAAGTCCAACCCCCACAATAGAGACAAATAGAATCAGACCTGTTACAAGTTTGGTCTCCATAAATGCTAATGCCAACAAGATAGGCATAAAAGTTCCAGAAGTTCTTAACCCTATAATGATTCGCATAAAAACAACCACCAATGCCCCAATGGGAATAAGCAATATATGCCTAAAGGCATTCTGTTCTGAACTCGGAAGCGTAAACAAAGAGAGGTCAATTAGTAGTGGTTTTTTGACAGAAGCATCCTCGATAACCATCTCTTTAGTAGGGACACGTCTTTGGGTAATAGAGAACTTAACCTTTGCACTTTTTGTACCAAATGAGTCTAACAACGAGACCCCACCTCTTTGCCATATAAAGAGTTTTTTTGGCTTAACAACCTTTCCTTTTTTGAGACTAAAGAGTTGCCACTTCTCTCCATCATAAACTTCCAAGTAGGGCTTCAAGTTCAAGTTTCTTCTGTCACC
>JAHZJZ010000254.1 GCA_022600655.1 Campylobacterota bacterium
ACTCTATAGAGTTGATCAAAATCAAAGCCAAGAGTTTGTTACTCCTACCGAACAAGTAACATTAACCGTTGCCAAACTTGCTGGAACCAATGCTGTATTTGTTGCACAAGATGTTCTCGATACACTTAAAGCCTACGAAGCTGACTTTGATAAGGCAGGAATAGGATATATCGTTACACGTAACTATGGAGTAAGGGCTAATGAGGCCGTTAATGAGTTGATGCACCACCTTGTTATTACGATTATTATTATTGCGATAATGCTTATTTTTGCACTTGGATGGAAAGAGTCACTCATCGTTACCTTTACTGTTCCTGCTATTTTAGCGATTACACTCTTTATCGCCTATATGACAGGACAGACGATTAATAGGATTACCCTCTTTGCCTTCCTGCTCTCCTTGGGGTTACTGGTTGATGCTGCGATTATTGTTATTGAAAATATTCACCGACATCTCCATAGCCCTGGTGTTGAAGATAAAGATATGGGAGAGCTTTTAGTAGAAGCAACCGACGAGATTGGTGCACCAACCAATGTTGCAACTTTAGCCATTATTATGACCATGGTACCTATGGCATTTGTTGGGGGGATGATGGGGTCATTTATGCAGCCTATCCCTTATAATGTTCCTGTAGCGCTCTTTGCTTCACTGATTGTAGCCTATATATTTACACCATACTTGAGTCTTAAACTACTCAAGAAACCAAAACATTAGAAAGAGGGGGAAAACTAAATATGTTTGAAAAATTTGTTTATGAAATCTTAGATAAAAAGTCAAAAAAGTTACTGGTTATGATCTTAACAGCTGTTGCTTTTTTTGCTTCACTTCTAATGTTTCCAACCAAAGCAGTCCTTGCTAAAATGTTACCAGGGAAAAGTGATAACACCTACTCTATCTATGTTGATACCCCAACAGGGAGTTCAATTGAACAGACACGTAAGGTGACAGGATGTATTGTTGATATACTAAAAAAAGAGAAAGAGATTGCGAATATCTCACTCTTTTATGCACAAGGTATCCCTCTAGATTATGCTGGTTTGGTTAAAGGTGCAAGTATGAAAAGAACTGAAAACGTTGCTGAAATCTCTGTAAACCTTACCGACAAGCACCATAGAGATGAGCCTTCATTTTTAATGACACAACGACTTCGTCCTCTTCTTAACACTAACTGTGCCAATATTGTTCCTGATACGGTTATCAAAATGGTTGAACAACCAGCTGGTCCTCCTACCTTAGCCTCTATTGTTGTTGAAGTACATGGAGAGAATATTGAGCAGAGTCGTCAATTGGCTTTAGAGAGTTCTAAAATTTTAGCCAATACCGAAGGCTTAGTAGATATTGATGTAATGGCTGATGATATTTATGATAAGTATAAACTTATCCCAAATAAAGAGAAAATTGCACGTAGTGGATTGGCTATTAAACAGGTTAATAATATCTTATACCTTGCCTTTGAAGGAATGGTAATTGCGACCAAAAACTCAGCCAATAGTGCTGAGCAGATTCCCATCTTTTTGGTTTTAAGTAATGATACTAAACGATTAAGCTCTAATAGTGAAGATGCCCTACGTAGTAAACTCTCATCGTTAAACCTTATGAATATGAGAGGCATGATGGTACCACTCTCAGAAGTTGTAGAGCTTAAAAAAGTCAACTCTAGCCCTATGGTTATGCATAAGAATTTAAGTCGTATGATTAATGTTGTCGCTGAGACCGATATGGTTTCACAGGTCTACCCACTACTCGAAGCAAGAGATGTTATGTTAGAGCAGTTTTCAGATAAATACGATATTGAAAAAGCTGGATTCTCTACCTATATGTTCGACCTCTATCTTACTGATAAAAAAACAGGTGAAGAGTTCCTCTTACGTTGGGATGGAGAGATGAAAGTAACACTTGATACCTTTAGAGATTTGGGAGCTGCATTTATTGCTGCACTGGTACTGATCTTCTTCTTGCTGGTTATCTACTATAAAAGTTTTGCACTAAGTGGAATTATTCTTTTAGGTTCATTCTTATCACTTATGGGAGTTATCGCTGGTCACTGGGTTGCAGATTTGGTTACAGAACAGACCTTCTTTTTGACAGCAACCTCACTTATTGGGTTTATTGCTCTTATGGGAATTAGTTCAAGAAATTCACTTCTACTCATTGACTTTGCTAAGTCACTGATTGATGAAGGGATGGACAAACGACAAGCTGTTGCCCATGCTGCAGCGACTAGAGCTAAGCCTATTATGCTAACAGCTGTTGCTATTATTTTAGGTTCCGCCCTACTGGCTTCTGACCCAGTATTTGGTGGTTTGGGTGTTGCTCTTATCTCAGGAACTGTGGCAGCTGTATTTGTATCGCTTCTATTTGTACCTATTTTAATGGATAACTCAAAAGCTATGGATAAACAAGAGGATTAATCTCTTCCTTGTTTTTCATAATCTGTGTAGTCTCTCTACACATACCATCCCCCTCCACTCTCTTCTATACTATTTGAAAAAAATAAGAGCTATTCACTCCTATTGGGAGTATACTATAACTATATATAATTATTTTTATAGGTAAAAGAAATGACAAATGAAATATTAGAATCACTTAAGCTAGGTGCATCATATACTATTGGTTCACATATACTGCCTGGACAAGCCATATCTAATATTAGTAAGACTGTCGATAGAAAAATCAAGCTTAACATAACCACTTGTGATAAAATCATTGAAGGTGTAAAAAAAGGTGAATTTGACTTAGGCTTAATAGAGACACCAATATTTGACAATGAACTGGTTTATAAAGAGTGGATGGAAGATGAATTGGTTATCTGCTCTAAAATACCTCTTCCTGATTCCCTAGGAGAAAAAGAGATAAACAACTGTCGCTTAATATGTAGAAGAGAGGAGTCTCTAACCAGAGGAGTAATTAATAGTTTTTTTGAAAAACTAGGACTCTCCTACCAGAGCTTTAAATCATTATCAGAGATAGATAATCCTACGGCAGCCATTCAAAGTGTAAAATGGGCTAAACCCAATCGAAATAATCCAACAGTAGCCATTGTCTCTCAACTTGCCATAGAAGAAGAGCTAAAACGTTATGAACTTTACCAGTCACGGATTAATAACCATCCACTAATAAGAAAATTTTATCTTATCTATCACAAACAACATGGAGATGGTACCTATGTAGACGATATTGTTAAATGTCTACAAAACTGGAGATAGTTATATTTTTTAGGAACATTTTATGGGCAAAGCCCATAAAACTTAGTCAAACTTATACTTTAATGCACCCGTAATTGAGTTTTGCTTGTTTGAAACTTCCATATTCATAGACTTTAAAGTCTCTTCTGGAGAGAAAACATAGGCTACATCAAAACCAACATTTTTAGAAATATCATAACCAAGACCAACGGTAAAATGTTTACCACTAATTGCTGGGAATCCCATAACATTAAAGAAAGCTATACTTGATGCAGGAAATGGTACACCTGAAACAGTTGCTCCTTCAAAATTTCCATCTCCAAGAGGTGAGTCTGAATGGTTATACCCTCCTCTTAATGTAAGACTATCCATTTGGTAAGCTAAACCAAGTGCAAAAACATCTTGATCTTCCCAACCGAAAGCATCATATCCATCAGCACTTGACCACAAAATTTTTCTATAATCAAGAGTTGCTTTAAAGTTATCTTTCTCATA
>JAHZJZ010000255.1 GCA_022600655.1 Campylobacterota bacterium
CAATAGGTTAGAAAATGTTTAATTTTATTTGAAATTATTTCAACAATTTAAAGAATAGGGGATGTGAAAATATGAGTAATTTTAAAGCTGTAGCTTCAGAAGTTGTACCCAATGCTATTGTTATATCTAAAAATATAAAAGGGTATACCTTTTTGCAATACTTTATGAAAAAAATATTGGAGTTTTTTATAGTATTTTTTCTATTGATTGTTACACTACCTATTGTCATTTATACTATCTATAGAATAAAAAAAGATTCAAAAGGCTCTGTCTTCTTTATACAACAAAGAGTTGGTTTAAATGGCAAACCCTTTAGTTGCTATAAATTTAGAAGTATGCATGAAGACAGTGCTTTTAATCCTTATACTCAAGATAATGATGAACGTATATTTCAGTTTGGGCACACCATGCGTAAACTAAGAATTGATGAGTTACCACAACTATGGAATGTTATTAAAGGAGATATGGATCTTATCGGTCCGAGAGCAGAATGGGATATTTTAGTAGAAGATTATGCGAAAAAAATTCCAAGCTATCATAAACGCCATTTGGTAAAACCAGGTATTACGGGTTTAGCTCAAGTCTGTTATCCTTATGGAAGAAATCTTGAAGATGCCAAGAGTAAACTCTCTTATGATTTACTTTATATTAAAACTTGGTCACTCCTATTGGAACTAAAGATTGCTTGGTTGACAGTCATGGTTATTTTGGACAGGAAAGGGGTTTGATGTTTATGAAAGGCATCATCCTAGCAGGAGGAAGTGGAACACGACTTTACCCTATCACCAAAGGGGTTAGTAAACAACTTACCCCCATTTATGATAAACCGATGATATATTATCCACTATCAGTACTTATGTTAGCAGGTATCACCGAAGTTCTCATTATCTCTACCCCAAAAGATTTACCAAGATTTGAAGAGCTTTTAGGAGATGGATTAGATATAGGAATGAAATTTGAATACATTGCTCAACCAAGCCCAGACGGATTAGCTCAAGCATTTATTTTAGGTGAAAAGTTTATAGGAAGTGATGCAGTCTGTTTGGTATTGGGTGATAATATATTTTATGGTGGTGGATTAACTAATCTTTTAGCACAATCGCTTGATAGTATTGTCAATGAAAATAAAGCCACAGTCTTTGGTTACCATGTGAATGATCCTGAGCGTTACGGTGTTGTATCTTTTGATGAGAAGGGTAATGCTACGAGTATAGAAGAGAAACCTCAAAATCCAAAATCAAATTATGCTGTTGTAGGGTTATATTTTTATCCTAACGATGTAGTGCAAAAAGCAAAAAAAGTGAAACCTTCAGATAGAGGTGAACTGGAAATTACTACTCTTAATGAAAACTATTTGGATGAAGATAGATTAAAGGTGGAACTAATGGGAAGAGGTTATGCTTGGCTTGATACAGGAACGCATGAAAGTCTGCTTGAAGCAAGTCAATTTATACAAACCATTGAAAAAAGACAAAATCTAAAAGTAGCCTGTATCGAAGAGATAGCCTATGAGATGGGATATATTTCAAAAGAGAAACTATTAGAACTTGCAGAACCTCTTAAAAAAAATCAATATGGTCAATATTTAATAAGAAGAGCTTCACAACCAAAAGGGATGGGAAGATGAATTTTATACGAACCAGTATTCCAGATGTTGTTATTGTTGAACCACAAGTACATGGTGATGAACGAGGCTATTTTGTAGAGACATTTAGGCAAGATAAATTAGAAGCATTTTTAGGTTTTAAAGTCAATTTTTGTCAAGATAATGAATCAAAGTCCTCAAAAGGTGTCCTTCGGGGTATTCACTATCAGACTCCTCCTTATGCTCAAACCAAATTGGTACGTGTCATTCAAGGAAAAGTTTTAGATGTTGTTGTTGATATCCGTAAAAATAGCCCAACTTTTGGAGAACATGTTGCTGTTGAGTTGAGTGCAGAGAATAAGAGACAGGTATTCATTCCAAAGGGTTTTGCTCACGGATTTTTGGTGTTAGAAGATGATACAATTTTTGCCTATAAAGTAGACAACTACTATAGCCCAGAGTGTGATAGAGGTATTGCTTTTGATGATGAAGCTTTAGGGATTGATTGGATTTTAAATGAAGATAAATTGAAACTATCTGCTAAAGATAGAACTCAACCTAAAATAGATGAGACCCATGATTTGTTTGAATATGGAGTTGACTACTATGCTTAATATCTTAGTCACTGGTTCAAAAGGTCAATTAGGTTCAGAGATAGAAGTATTATCTACAGATTATTCATATAATTTTATTTTTACAGATAAAGAGGAATTGGATATTACAAATCAAGAGGCGATAAACGACTTTGTAACCAAGTACAATATCGATACAATTATTAATTGTGCCGCCTATACGGCTGTTGATAAAGCTGAAGAAGAACAAGTATTAGCTGACACCATTAATCATCAAGCCGTTAAATACCTTGCTAACATAGTAAAAGAGAAGCATATAAAACTGATTCATATCTCTACCGATTATGTTTTTGATGGAACAAATTTTAAACCTTATATTGAAACAGACAGTAGCAATCCACAAGGGGTGTATGGTCAAACCAAACTTGATGGTGAAAAAGCAATGCAGCTTGTCAACCCTAAAAACTCTATTATTATCAGAACCTCTTGGGTCTACTCTAGTTTTGGAGCCAATTTTGTTAAAACAATGTTACGTTTAGGCAGAGAGAAAGAGAGTTTAGGGGTTATTTTTGACCAAATAGGTACGCCAACGTATGCAAGAGACTTAGCAAAAACTATTTTAGAGATATTACCAAAAATAGAAAATAAGACCATAGAGATTTATAACTACTCTAATGAAGGTGTACTCTCTTGGTATGATTTTGCTAAAGAGATTATGCGTATGGCAAAGCTTGATTGTACTATCAACCCTATTGAAACTAGAGCTTATCCCACTCCTGCCAAACGACCTCATTATTCAATATTAAATAAAAGTAAAATAAAAGATAAATTTAATATAACGATTCCTTTTTGGAAAGATAGTTTAGATGAGTGTTTAAAAGTAATGGGAGCAAGAAAATAATGAGTACGTTACTATCTCAAATAGCCCAAGGTGAAAACCAAATTACAGAGTTTAAAACTTCTTTTCAAAAAGAGGTTATAGCATCTGTAGTTGCTTTTGCCAATGCTAAAGGGGGTAAAGTTTTTATTGGTGTTTCTGACAGTGGTGAAATAGTTGGTGTCAACATAGAGAAAGAGACCATGCAAGATTGGATTAATCAGATTAAACTCAATACATCTCCCTCTGTTATCCCCGATATGTACATAGAAAGTATCAATGAGAAAACAGTTGTGATTGTTGATGTTAAAGAGTACCCAATTAAGCCTATAAGTTATAAAAATAGATACCTTTTACGCCGTGCTAATTCAAACCATGTTATGAGTATGGAAGAGATAGCCAATGAATACTTAAAAACTAAAAACAGTTCTTGGGACTACTATGTTGATAGCACACAAAAATTTAATGATATTAGTCTTGAAAAAGTAGATAAATTTATAAAAAGAATAGAAAAAAATTTTCATAAATCTTTTGATGACAATCCCATGCAAGTTTTACAAAAATATGGGCTTGTAAGAGATGAACAAATTACTTTTGGAGCTTATCTTCTTTTTGTCAAAGATTTCTGTTTGATTTCAGGTGTTCAAGTAGGACGATTTAAAACACCAACAGATATTATAGACACGCTTTCTCTTAATTGTGATATTTTAACAGAGATAGATGAATTAATTATATTTATACGAAAACATCTAATGGTGGAATATATTATTACGGGTAATCCACAAAGAGAAGAGCGTTATGATTACCCCTTAGATGCTATTCGTGAAATAGTACTTAACATGATTGTCCATCGTGACTATAGAGATAGCAGTGATTCGGTGATTAAAATTTTCGATGACCGTATAGAATTTTTTAACCCTGGTGACCTATATGATGATTTAACCATAGAACAACTCAACTCAAACAACTATAAATCTAAAACAAGAAACAAACTTATAGCTCTTATGTTTAAAGAGTGTGGTCTCATAGAAAAATATGGTTCAGTAATTGAAAGAGTTAAAAAGCTTTGTAAAGAGCATGGGATAGTAGAACCTAAACTTCAAGAAATACAAAAAGGTTTTCAAGTCACACTTTATAAAGAAAAATTAAATGAGGGAATAAATAAGGGAATAAATGAGGGAATAAATGAGGGAATAAATTCTCTTTATTTATTTATACAAAATAATCCATCATTAAGAGTGTCCCAAATAGCACAAAAGTTAAATATCCCTGCGAAAACATTAGAAAGATGGATTAAACAACTTAAAGATGAAGAAAAATTAGAATATAGAGGTAGTAAAAAAACAGGAGGTTATTTTGTCAAGTAAAAATATCTTAGTTACAGGCTGTGCAGGATTCATAGGTTCAAATTTTGTTCCCTATTTTTTAGATAAATATGACAACTATACTATTATAAACCTAGATTTACTCACTTATGCAGGTGACTTAGATAACCTAAAAGAGCTTGAAAATCATCCAAGATATAAGTTTATAAAAGGTGATATTTGTAATAGAGAACTCATTGAATTTATTTTTAATGAATATGATATCCAAGGGGTCATCCACTTTGCAGCAGAATCACATGTAGACAACTCCATTAAAAACCCAGGTATCTTTATAGAGACTAATGTCAATGGAACCTATACCTTGGTGGATGTGGCTCAAAAATATTGGATGGATAAGCCATTTAGCTATAAAAAAGCATATGAAGGGTGTAGGTTTCATCATATCTCAACCGATGAAGTCTATGGAACACTGAACGAGACAGACCTCTTTACAGAAGAGACCCCGTATGCTCCAAACTCCCCCTATAGTGCGTCTAAAGCATCATCAGACATGATTATACGTGCTTACCATGAAACATTTGGACTCAACACAGTTATTACCAACTGTTCAAATAATTATGGTCCAAAACAGCATGATGAAAAGCTGATTCCTACTATTATACGTAATGCACTTCAAGGAAACCCCATTCCTATCTATGGAGATGGTAAAAACATAAGAGATTGGCTCTATGTACTTGACCACTGTAAAGGAATTGATTTAGTCTATCATACAGGTAAAAATGGAGAGACCTATAATATAGGTGGACGTAATGAACGAACCAACTTACAGATAGTGGATAGGATTTGTAGTATACTTGATGAGAAAGTTCCAAAAGAGAAAAGTTATAAAGAGTTGATTACTTTTGTAGAAGATAGAGCTGGGCATGATAGACGTTATGCTATTGATGCTTCTAAGCTTGAAGGTGAGTTGGGGTGGTTGGCTGATGAGAACTTTGACTCGGGGATTTTTAAGACGGTTGAGTGGTATTTGGGGAAGTATAAAATGGAGTTGAATAAATGAAGGTATTACTATTAGCAGGTGGACTAGGAACAAGACTAAGTGAAGAAACTGACATAAGACCTAAACCAATGGTAGAAATAGGTGGAAAACCAATTTTATGGCATATCATGAAAACCTATTCACACTATGGCTTTAATGAGTTTGTTGTCTTGCTTGGATATAAAGGATACTATATTAAAGAGTATTTTGCAAACTATTTTCTTCATCGTAGTGATGTTACTATTGATATGAAAGATGGTAGTATGGAGATACATAACAATCATAGTGAACCTTGGAAAATCACTCTTCTTGATACAGGAATTGAGAGTATGACAGGGGGAAGAGTAAAAAGAGCTCAAGAATTTATTGGTGATGACCCTTTTATGCTGACTTATGGTGATGGTGTGTCTGATATAAATATTGAAGAGCTTGTAAAATTTCATCAATTTCATGGGAAAGCCATGACGATGACATCAGCTCAACCTGATGGTAGATTTGGTGCTCTAAATATTGAAGAGAACAATCAGGTTTCTAGTTTTCAAGAAAAACCAAAAGGTGATGGTGGTTGGATAAATGCAGGTTTTTTTGTATGCGAACCTAAAGTATTTGATTACATAACCGAAGGTGATGGAACAATTTTTGAACAATCTCCGTTACAAAACTTGGCTAAAGATGGTGAAATATTTACATATAAACATAATGGGTTTTGGAAACCTATGGATACCTTAAGAGATAAACAACAACTCCAAAAAATGTGGGAAAATAAAAAAGCACCTTGGAAAGTTTGGTAATGAAAAATTTATTTTCTGGAATCTATAAAAATAAAACGGTATTGGTTACAGGGCATACTGGTTTTAAAGGTTCATGGCTAGTCTATTGGTTAAAAGAGATGGGTGCAAATGTTATTGGTTATTCATTAGAAGCACCTACCAATCCAAATCATATAGAACTCTTAAATCTTGATATTGTCTCTATAGTTGGAGATATAAGAGATTTAGAAAAGCTCAATATGACTTTTGAAAAGTATAAACCAGATATCATATTCCATCTTGCTGCTCAACCTTTAGTCCGATTGTCGTATGAAAATCCTATTGAAACTTATGAAACAAATGTGATGGGGACACTTAAAGTATTTGAGGCATGTAGAAAAGCAAATGTAAAAGCCATTGTTAATATCACCAGTGATAAAGCGTATGAAAACAGGGAGTGGATATGGGGATACAGAGAAAATGATCCAATGGGTGGATATGACCCTTATAGTTCAAGCAAAGGTTGTGCTGATATATTGGCAAACTCCTATAGAGATTCTTACTTTAATATCAATGAGTATAAAAAAACTCATAATACTTTACTAGCAAGTTGCAGAGCAGGAAATGTTATAGGTGGTGGAGATTGGGCAAAAGATAGATTGATTACTGATATTATACTATCTGTTTCACAAGATAGAAAAGTGAGTATTAGAAATCCAAAAGCTACAAGACCTTGGCAACATGTATTGGAACCATTAAGTGGATATTTGCATATAGGACAAAAACTTCTTGAAGAAAAAGTAGAGTTTGGTGAAGCATGGAACTTTGGACCTTCTGATGAAGGAAGTATGAGTGTTGAAGAAGTGGTTAAAAATGTAAAAAAACATTGGGATATAATTGATTATGAAATTAATAAAGACCTAAATCAACTGCATGAAGCAAA
>JAHZJZ010000256.1 GCA_022600655.1 Campylobacterota bacterium
GTTTTTGCAGTATAGGGAGTGTAAACCCTGCTGTTTTCCCTGTACCTGTCTGTGCTCCTGCTAAAACATCACGACCAGAAAAAAGTGTAGGAATAAGCTCTTTTTGTATCGCTGTTGCGTTCTCATAACCTTTTTCACTCAAGGCTTTTAAAATTTCAGGTGACAAACCTAGTGTAGCTAATGACATAGAGACTCTTTATTTTTCTTGCAATTATAGCGTATCTAAAGAAGCAACACGACTCCATAACATCAAATCAACCCCTTTTCTATCTTGATGTAAAAACTCTAAATTCATATCAATACTATATGATGAGGAGTGCAAAGAGAGTTTAGGTGTTTGATACTGCAGTAACCAATCTATTTTATCTTTAAGAGCATTTAACATCCCCCCTCCCCCTTCAACTAAAATAAACGAGGGTTTATCAAAGTTTTCCAAAACATCTGTAACCGTTACCTCTCTATTAAGTACACTAAAAAGTGGAATCTCTCTGTCAAAATCATCCTCTTTAGAATAAATTGTAATATTTGGTGCATCATCACCTGTAAACCGACAATCCAAAGTAGGTCTATCTACCCGTACGGTATTACCACCTATAAGCATTTGAGAACAGACTGCACGAAGTTGATGCACATGAGTCAAAGACTCTTTTGAACTTAAATACCCTCCCCCTATTTTACCATTAGAAGTTTGAGCCACTTTAAAAAGTACAAAAGCTCTCTTCTGCCAAATTAAAAATGGCTCTAAAAGCTCTTTAGCCTCTTTTTCACATACACCCACCTCATACTCTATACCCTGCTCTTTCAATCGCTCCACACCACCATCATGTCCTTTTATAGAGTCAAGAGTCGCTATGACTACTTTTTTAGGTTTTATATGAGCTAAAAGTGAAGCACATGAGGGGGTTTGACCCACATGAGAACAGGGTTCAAGTGTAACATAGACAATGCATTCTGAAAAAAAATCTTGAGGTAAAGAGTATAGAAACTCATGAGCTTTATGAGCATCAAATCTATCAAAAGTAATGGTTTCGTTCGATATGCTCTCATAAGCTTTTAATAGAGCTAAAACCTCAGCATGTGAGGTTCCTGCTTTTTGATGAGCTTCTAGGGCTATGATTTCATTGTTATAAACTACCAAGGCTCCCACAGCTGGGTTTGGGTAGGTTCTTAATTGGTATTGCCATGCTTTTTTTAGGGCTTGTTGCATGTAGATTTCATTTGAGTTCATTGGGTCTCCTGTAGGGTGCTGTTTTCAACGCACTATTAAACAAAATTGGCATAAGTAAAAAGTTTAATCAAAGAAAGAGTATTAGAATATAAGGTTTTTATTGAACGATAAAATTGATTGGTATCATAAATAATTGTCGGGATGAGGACAACCCGACCTACGCGTCTAGCGACGCATTTGTTATGACTACTTTGTTTTATTCCACTCAAAATAAGTTTTAGCTTTAGAGATATTGCAGTATTCAAAACGAACATCTTTACCCTTAAGCGTAATAGTAAATCCTGTCTCATCAGCAGAGGTTATGAGACCTTTCTCTTTGTCTCCACCGTGAATTTTAAACTTTACACGTTCACCAACAGCTGACATAAAGTGTGTAGGGTTCTCTAATTTTCTCTCAATTCCAGGAGAGCTAACTTCTAAGTAGTAAGCATCATGCATAGGAGGATTGACATCTAAAAAAGGTGAAAGTTCATTAGAGATTTCAGCACACAAGTCAAGGTTTACACCACCTTGCTTGGTAATAAAAACTCTAAAAATAGTACCATCACCATCATTAACGGTCTCAGTACCATAAAAACTAGCACCATTTGCCTCAACTATTTTAGCTATCTGTTCATTAAGACTCATCTGACTCATCCTTACTTTTTCTCTTAGCTATCTCTTTAAAAAGGTTTTCAATATTTGAAATTCTCTCTAACTGGTCATCAAACTCAAAAGTAAACTTTGGAGATTTAAACCAACCCTCACTCTCACGTACATAGGTTGATAGGTAGCCTGAAACAGCACGAAGTTGCTTCAGTGCTTCACCCTGCTCTTTCTCATTTAAATATGATTTGTCAAGATAAACTTTTGCATCATAACGCCCACGTGAACAGACTACTTCTGTAACAGAGAGTCCATTTATACGGTTATCATTCATCCCTGAAAGTGCTTCAGGAATCAACTCTACAAGTCTTGACTCCGTACGCTTTCGTTTGATTTCTTCTTCTCTCATTATTCTTCCTAATTAAGGGCAGAGACATCGCTCTGCCCCTACGGTAAAATTAGACTAGTCTAATTTTACTTGTTCTTCTACCATTTTGAAGGTTTCGATAACATCGCCATCTTTAATGTCATTGTAGTTAGCAAGCATAATACCACACTCAAATCCATTCTTAACTTCTCTAACATCATCGTTAAATCTCTTAAGAGATGAGATGGTTGTCGTATAGACAACAACACCATCACGAATAAGTCTAGCACCAGCATTTCTAACGATTGTACCATCAGAAACTCTACAACCTGCAATGGTTCCTACTTTAGCAACAGTGAAGGTCTCTCTAACTTCAGCTTGACCTGTTACCTCTTCAGAAATTACTGGACTCATCATACCACCAAGAAGTGCTTTGATATCATCAAGAAGCTCATAGATAATTGAGTAAGTCTTAATCTCAACACCTAACTCTTTAGCTTTTTTCTTCACTGCACCTGTAGGACGAACGTTAAACCCTAAGATAATAGAGTGTTCACTAGCATCAGCTAACTGCA
>JAHZJZ010000257.1 GCA_022600655.1 Campylobacterota bacterium
CTTCATTGGTCCATTTTTCTCGTTCCTCTATGTTATTGGTCATATTGTTGTCATGCCTATAGTATCTATAGAGTGGTAGTTGAACATAGATACCATGAAAGTTGTTTTGCATAAGTTTTTTTAGTAAGAGCATATCTTCACAGTTAAGCATCTCTTCGTCATAAAGTCCTATGGCTTCAAGATGACTTTTTTTAAATAAAATACCAGCTCCATGATCTAAGAGAGCTTTTTCATTGTTTAGATAGATACGTTCTGACTTAACTTCATTTTCATTTACGCGAATATGATCACAATATGAGAAAGCATATTCATTATTCATATTTAAAAACTCAAATAGATACTCTACCATTTTGCTATGAATATAGTCATCAGCATCTACTCGCATTACATACATTCCTGAAGCTTTTTTTATACCTAGATTAGAGCAGTATGCCACACCTTGATTTTGATCTAAAAAGATTTTTACTATTTCTTCAGAAGAGAAGTTGTCATCAATAACTTTAACAGAGTTGTCAGTACTACAGTCATCAATTACAATAACCTCAATTAACTCTGATAGACTTTGATGTAAGCAACTCCGTATAGACCGAGATACATATTTTGAATAGTTGTAGTTGGTTATTATAATAGTTATTAAAGGAGTTTTTGTTTGCATAAGTATCTACTTTCTGTTGAAAATGCTTAGAAGCATAATTTAGAATATTTAATTAATTTTATCCTATATCAACTGAAAAAATGTTTAAACCAATAAGAACATATAAAAACATATATGTTAATATTCTTAGGATACAGAGACACAATAAAAGTAGTCTCTGTAGGTATATATTTGGTTATAGTTGATCTGTCTCTTTTCTAAAGAAAAAGAGAATTAGTATAGAGTTTAAAAACATAATAGTAATAAGACCTAGCGTATTTAAAGCTGGTACAGAGCTTTTATTATATGTATCACAGTAACAAGGAGTATTGATTTTAACTTGTGCAATATTAGAGAGTATGGTTTCATTAGCATGGATTGCATTACAGTTAGGACTTACAACTGTATAGTAAATTGGACTAGGTATCTCTCCATTAAACTCATCATAGGCTGTAAATATAATAGCTCCATCCTGAACACTCCAGACTCCCTCACCTTCAACCATTAATGTGTCTTGTAGTTCAATACTATTTGGAATAGCCGACTCTTCTGTCCATAATAGTTCTCCTTCACTAATAGGAAGAAGTTTGATTATTTGCTCATTGGTAATACCTATATCGTTATTGAGTACATCTATTTGTGTGCTTGGGTTATTTTCATTTGCATTGCTAATATCATCATGAATTATAACTTCACTACAAGTAGGTCGTTTGAAAATTCCCATATCAATAGAGATGTTACACTCTTCATTTTCTATTGCATCTAATGTAAAACTATCAGTTTTGTTGGTATCCCTATTTACATCTGAATCTTTAGTATCATCTTGACCTTGGTTTTTAAATGTAGCTAGATATTCTGTATAGTCAGATGAAAACTCGGAGAATCCAACACAATACTCACCTATTTCAAGGTTACTAAATAGATAATTACCTAAGTTATCGGTTCTTGTTGTATTTAATTCGGTTAAACAGTCACTTGCATAGAGTGTGACTTTAACATCTTCTATGCCTACTTCGTTACTGTCTTGAATTCCATCTCTGTTTAAATCATCCCAAACTTTATCTCCAAAGCATACTTTTCCTGCTTCACCTTCTTCAAGTATAGGAGTGTTAGGTGTTGTCGGTGTTGAAGGTGTCGTCGGTGGTGTTGAGGGTGTAGGAGATGGTGGAGTTGTATTTGGTATAATCCTAAATCCAAAGTCTACACTTAAATTATCAACTGTACCAACAGTAACGGTTGTTCCATTTCCATTATGTGACAAATTTTCTTCCGTAGTTGTATCGCTTATATTGTTGTCATCTGAGTTTGCAGTAGGGGTGTATCCTGATGGTGTGCTTATGGTTACTATATAGGTATCATTTTGTGGTACAGTAATTAAGTATGTACCATTATTATCAGTTACACTACTATAGGTTGTTCCGTCACTTGCTCTAGCTGTTACTGTAATACCCGTTAAAGGTGTTACTACTCCTGTGGTTGCATCACCATCATTGTCACTCTCTATCCATACGCGGTTTCCAATATTTACAGTTGGTGTACCAACAATAATAGTAGGATAGATACCCATATCTTCATCCATATTATTTGCAGTTAAGTTAATACCTCCTATATGTGCTGAGTTATTTGCATCAGAGTTGCTTGTATCATTAGCACCTGTTGTTGGAGAGATAGTATGGTTAGCAGGAAGATTGGTAAACTCAATACAGTAGTCTCCAGTAAGTAAATTAGTAAATTTATAGAATCCATCTTTAGCAGGTGTTCCACCATTCATTGTGGTAGTTGTAGTATTCATATTACCTGTACAATCAGTGGTAGTATATAGGTTCACAGTTATACCATTAACACCAGACTCATTATTGTCTTGCACACCATTATAGTTGCTATCTATCCATACATAATCTCCTAGTGTATAGGTTGGTATGGTTTTAAAGCCAATATCAAAACTATGATTATTTGAACCTGCATAAGGAATATCTGATTCGGCTATTGAAATTGTTGCATTATCCTCATCGATGATGGCATCACTATCGTTAATATTTGAGCCTACACCCACATTATTATTAGGGTTTGTTAACATCAACGTATTAAGTCTATTTTGTTTATTAGTTCCTTGAACGTTTGGAATAATAATGCTATAGTCTGCGTTAGGAACCAATGATGTTAGGTTATATTTATGACTAGCAGTACTAACTTTACTTGAATCATTAGAGAAAATATAATTACCACTTGCATCTGTAGTTGCTGTTGCAATTTCAACTCCTGATTTAAACAGTTTAACCTCAACTCCATCTAGTGCTGATTCATTGGCATCTTGAATTCCATCACTATTGGTGTCTGACCATACTCTGTTTCCTATTTCTGTTGGTGCTGAAGCTGTAATGAGTTCAATGTCACCAATTCCCATACTTTTTCCAAAAAATCTAGGACGGTTATCATCCGCTACACGATATGCACCTACATTTGAACCATTAGTGTTACTAATAAAGGTAACCCCTTTTGTATAGTCTGCATTTGGAGAGACATTATCATATTGGGTGAAAACAGTCTGGTTAGAACCCATGATATGTGCAACGGCACCTAAAGCTCCTTCTCTATATTCAGTATCAGTAGTATTATCATCAATAAAATTATAATTATCGATACTAAAGCTACCATCACTATTAAGGGTAGCTTTTAGAATATCCCCACCACTAAAAGTAAAAGTCTCACGTAAATCTCCATTAATATCATTGGTAAGTGCTCCACCTTGTAGGGCTGTTCTATCAGCAAAGCCTAAAATCATATCACCTGTAGTATGGAATTTAATATTACTTAATATAGGTACAGGGTGTATCATTCTAAAGTTTTTGTTAACATCAGTATAGGTATCTGTCCATGGGTTCCAATTCTTTTTATCACCTGTATACGTTGGAAGATTTACTGTTTGCTCTTTGTCATAATCAAGTCTCATACTAAAAATTTCACTACCATTAGTGCTACCTGTAGGGATTTTATGAACATGTGCTGTAAGTTCTGTACATTGACCATGGGTACTGGTATCACAGTTAGCTGTAGAAGCATCACAGACACTACCAACATATAAGTTACCTTCATGGTGTGTTAATGCAAAAGGTCTACTTTCACCATTTGTACATGTTGCTGAAGGTGCTGCATATGATTTTGTAATATTTTCTGTATCAAGATTAATTTCATAGATTTTTTTATTAAATAGATTGATAGCGTATAGCGTTGATTCATCTTCTGAAATTTCAATATCACCTAATCCTACTTTAGCAACTTTAGCAAAAGCTTCTGTATCAGTATTGGCTTCATCTGCATCATTAAGCCCTCTAAAAACATCACTACTAATAGCTCCAACATCTGGAATACTTTTAAAGTATGATGTTGTATCTGTTTCAAAATCTGTAGCGTAAATAGCTCCAAGACCCTCTGAACCAATTGATGAGTGTCGTCTTAAAATAGTAGCAGAATAAAGTTTTTTTCTAGAACTACTATACGCAAGTCCCCATAAAGAACGAGCGACACTAGTGTCTGCTAATGTTTGTTGATTTGGATTAACTGTACCTCTATTGGAATATGGCCAACTAAAGAGTGTTGGTAAGTCTCCTATATCTGGATTCTCTTTACCATTAACAAAATGAGTAGTGGCTAGAGAGGGATTGGTGTTTATAAATGCAGATGGATTATAGAGTCCCAAGTTTGCTGTTGCTCCATTTGAAATAAATTGGACAGAGCTGTTACTACCCGTATCGGGACTTACCTTGAGATAACTTGGCCAATTGCTAAATTCAACTCTAACATCACCTGTCGTTGCTAAACTCCATGAACCATCACTCATAGTTGTATTTGTCTCACCACTAGGGTACCCTGTAATGGTTACCCCTCCTATACCTAGTTCATTGGCATCTTTTACTCCATACGTATTTAGTATGGTTCCATTAACTGGTAAATCTTGATAAACAATTCCACTTATGTTGGCATAAGTTATACTTGTTAATAATAATGTACCAAATCCAATATGTTTTACTATATTCATTTCCTTCTCCTGCTCATAATTATATTTTATTTAAAATAATTTATA
>JAHZJZ010000258.1 GCA_022600655.1 Campylobacterota bacterium
AAACCATACTTTTGTAACTATATATTTACTTACTATATAAGGGTATCTAAAAACATCAACTTCTCCCCTTCTAAACACCATCATTTCAACAACAGCATTAAAGGTGAGTAGTAAAGTCACTTTTGTCACTTTATCGATACTTTTTCCTAGAGAACAGGTATTTTATTTGCAATATATTAGTAATTTATTTCTTTTTAAGTATTTTTTACGTATAATTCCCAAATTTTTTAAATAAGGTTAATCATAACATGATAAAACATATTTTAACACTAACTGCTATTACTCTTAGCTCTTTCGCACTAGAAGATGCCTATCTTTTAGAGGTTTCAGAGGGTGTATCGCAGTATAACTCATATGAAGTAAGTGTTCAAAACTCAAAGCAAAATGAAACGCTTGAACAGGTAGAGAACATAGACATCTATGAAGCCCCCAAAGAGTCTTGCACTCAAGTTGCAAGAACAGTAACTAAAAAGATATCGACTCCAAATGATATCAAAATCTTCAAAGATAAAACGATTGAACCAATCAACTACTCAAACACTATCTCTTTAAATAAACTCCAAGTTTCAGAAAAAAAGCAGAAATTCTTCCATATGATTTTACCTGCTATTTTAATTAGTAAACAAAAACTTAAAGTTAAACGTACAAGAGTGCAATCAATTATGGATACAGAAAATCCAACAGTTGAAGATGTAGCATTTTTAGAAAGACTTTATAAGAAGTATAAAACTACTGACAATAAAGAGTTACTTTCTCGTCTGAAAACTCACCCTGTAAGTATTGTTCTTGCACAAGCTGCCATTGAATCAGCTTGGGGTGAATCACGTTTCTTTAAAGAAGGAAAGAATATTTTTGGAATGTGGTCTTATAACAGAAATGAGCCTCGTATCAGAGCTAAAGGTACAAGAAGTGGTAAAGCTATCTATGTTCGTAAATATGCCCAGTTAAGTGATGCTATTGACCACTACTTTGAAGTGATTGGTCGTGGGGCTTATAAAAGCTTTAGAAAACAGAGAGACATTACAGAAAACCCTCTCAAACTTGTTGAGTACTTGGTAAACTACTGTGAACTAAAAGAGCAATATACTAAAAAACTTAAAAAGTTTATCATTGCCAATAAACTAGAGAACTTTGATGACTACGAAATTGATAGGTCATATATCTAAACTTACTTTAGTTCCCTTTCCTTTTTGGGAACTAATTGAAATCTTTATCTTCTCATCATCACAATAAGCTTTTACCAAAGCTAGTCCTATCCCCTCTCCATAAGATTTGTTGTCTAACTGATAGTAGCGTTCATAAATAGTTATTAACTCTGTCTCATCCATACCTATTCCTTGGTCTTCAATAGTCAACAGTGCATTATGTAAAGTAATTTTAATCTCTTTCTCTTTATCCGAGTACTTCATTGCATTGGTCAAAATATTATCAAACATCTTTTCAAAACCAATTTTATCTACCCTCACAATACAACTTTCTAAATCTAAACTAAAGGGATTACGATTTAAAGCTTCTAAAACCTCAACTCTCTCTCTGACTAGTGATTCTAAATCAAAAGTCTCTTTCTCTATGGTATGTATCTCTTTTTTAATACTATAGACCAATTCAGTATAGAGTCGTTCAAGTCGCAGGGAAGCATCTTCTATACGTGTTAAACGCTTTAAATTTTTCTCATTTTTTTGAAGGGTTCGCTTTATCATCAAGGTATTGGCTTGAATGGTTGAGAGAGGAATATTTAACTCATGCAGTATCTCTTTGGTTAAATGTAACAGATTATCATCTACTTTCTGTTTTTGACTGAGCATATAACTACTCAATACAAAACCTAAACTAGTAGCGATAAAAATTAGAATAGAACTTCCTATCAAGTAGGTTTTTAAATCAAAACCATTACGACTTAAGAAGTTTAATAACATACCAAAGAGTAATACAATAGAGAGTGTATAGAGCAGTGTTCCTATCCAAATCTCTTTTTTCATCTATCACTTATCAGGTACAAAACGATACCCTACCCCTCTAATGTTCTCTATGTTATCAGGAAAATATTTTTTCAAAGCAGCAATATAGACACGAATAGCTCCAACACTTGCCTCTTCATTGGTGTGCCATAGATGCTCTTCTATCGATGAACTTCGTACCACTTCACCTTTAGCACCTACGAGTAAGAGAAGTAACGCCACAGCTTTAATAGTAACGTTTAACAACTCACCATTACAGTAAAGCTGTTTTGCATTACAATCTACAATATAATCTCCTATCGATATCTTTTCACTTTTAAGTTCACGTCTAAGCACTGCTCTTATACGTAGAAGTAACTCATCTAAATCAATAGGCTTTTTCATATAGTCATCTGCTCCAACATCAAAACCCTCAATTATTGAAGCTTTATCATCACGAGACGTTAAAAAAATAGTTGGTGTTTTATCTCCACTGTTACGGAGCTTTTCTAATAAGTTAAAGCCACTCTCATAAGGAAGATTAACATCAAAGAGATAGAGGTCAAATTTCTGATGAAAAGAGAGTTCTAATGCACTATAGGGGTCAAGTGCAGTTTCAAGTTCATACCCCTCCTCTTCTAGAAAATCTTGTAAGGTTTCATTAAAGAGTTGATCATCTTCAAGGAGAAGTATTTTAGGCATTACATATACATCCCACCATTGACTTTGAGTGTCTCACCTGTAATATACGATGAGTGGTCACTCAACAAAAATGCAACCGCTTCAGCAACCTCTTTAGGCTCACCAAAACGTGCTAAAGGAATCTTTGCTGTAAAGGCATCTTTAACCTCATCTTTAAGTACATCGGTCATCTCTGTAGCGATAAACCCTGGCGTAATATTGTTAAACCGTATTCCTCTAGGAGCTGACTCCATAGCAAATGATTTGGTCATCGCAATGGTTCCACCCTTACTTGCTGAGTAATTGGTCTGTCCTGCATTACCTGTCTCACCTACAATAGAAGCGATATTTACAACCGAACCAAATCGTTTTTTACCCATCGCTTTAAGGGCTTCACGACAACCAATAAATGTTGACTTTAAATTCGCATCAATAACCGACATAAAATCTTCGCTTTTCATTCTCATTGCCAATTTATCATTGGTAATTCCTGCATTATTTACCAAGTAAGCTATCTCTCCATCAGTGGCAACAATGGTTTTAATCGCATCTACAAAAGCAGCTTCATCACTCACATCAAAACCAATCACTTCAGCCTCACCACCAGCAGCCACAATATCAGCTTGAACAGCTTTAGCTTCAGCCTCACCACTTCTATAGTTAATCCATACTTTTAGACCAAACCCTGCTAAACTTTTAGCTATCTCTGCTCCAATTCCTCTACTTGAACCTGTTACGAGTACATTTTTACCTGTAAACTTCATTCTTAACCTTTTATAATCAAATTATGGTAATTGTAGTCTATTGGTTGTTAAATATTTATGAAAGAGAGAAAAAGAGAGTTAAGTTAAGGGAAATTTACACTAAAGCAAATGCCCTTTTAACTTTATCAAAGACCTCATAGTCTTCACTATGCAGATTATCTTTTATAATAATATGGTTTAGCTGTTTTAAAACAGTTACTTTCTCGTAGGTTTGATTACTCAAAGCATTGCTAATAATAGAGATTTGTGTATCAATATTATACTCTTTCTCCATTGTTTCATCAAGAATTTCATTGGCTTCTTCACAGCTACAATCAAAATCTTGCTTCATAAATCGGCAAAATACAGGCCTCTCTTTATCAATATTTTTATTATCTAACTTTATTACATGACAAAAAAGTGCAGCAACTGACTCTTTTAACATTGCATCCATTTAAAACTCCTTCCTTTCAACACATTACTAATATAATATCAGAATAAACATAAAAATAAACATTTATATGAAATATTATTATA
>JAHZJZ010000259.1 GCA_022600655.1 Campylobacterota bacterium
AAAATTTGGTGCATTGTATGAAGCTAAAGTTACTGAACTGGCTGGGGATAGGTTGTTGGCTACATTGATTAAAACAATTTAATCCATTAGATATAAAGGTGATAGAGATTGGGAACTTGAATCTATTTCTGATATAATATTTTAAAATACATTAGGTTATAGATGAAATATAATTTTGAATGGGATGTAAACAAAGCAAAAAAAAATCTCTTTAAACACAAAAGTAAGTTTTGAAAGTGCAACAACAGTTTTCAGAGATGAGAGAGCAATCTCTATCTCGGATGAGGAGCATAGTAAAGAGGAGGAACGATGGTTAACAATTGGAATGGATGAAGTGACACGAACTTTGGTTGTAATCCATACATTTATCTCTATTGACCAAGACAACTGTAACATTCGTATGATAAGTGCTAGAAAAGCAACCAAACAAGAACAAAAAGCTTATAATAAAGGATAGACATTGAAAGAAGAGTATGATTTCTCAAATGGAGAGCGAGGAAAATTTTATAATAAAAATGCAACATTCAACCTACCTATATATCTTGATCCAGAGATAGAGAGTTTTGTTCAAAAGTTGGCTAAAGAACAAAAGAAGAATATTAGTGAGATTGTGAATGCTTTACTTTTTAGGGATAAAGAGCTTATTGAGTTTATGGGAATAAGTAGGTAGACTTAAAGTAGGACTACCTCTATTCAATAATCTCTAATTTCATGGGCAAGATATAAAGGAGAACTTCATGCTTCATCTTGACTCTGTTAATGAACTAAATAAAGGTAAAAACCTCTTAGCCTTCTCAGCAGGAGTGGACTCCTCTGCTCTTTTTTTTCTACTGCTTGAAAATGAGATTGTTTTTGATATTGCACTGGTCAACTATGGGTTACGAAAGCAGAGTTTGGAAGAGGAAGCTTATGCTCTTGCTTTGGGGGAACAATATAATCTAAAAGTTTATACGCAAAAAGCACCACTGTTTAAAAGTAACTTTGAAAAGAGTGCCAGAGATTTTCGATATAACTTTTTTACTACGCTTATAGAAAAGCATCAATATACTAACCTTATTACAGCCCACCAACTGGGTGACCAATTGGAGTGGCTCTTAATGCGTCTAACCAAAGGGGCTGGGACTTCTGAACTGGTAGGATTAGAGCCAATTACTCAACATAAAAGTCATAATACTATTCGTCCTATACTGCATCATACTAAAGATGAACTTTTAGACTATTTAGAGGGGTATGGACACCAGTACTTTATCGACCAAAGTAACAGTGATGAGAAGTATGAGAGAAACTACTTTAGAAAAAACTTTTCTGATAAGCTTATCGAAGCGTATACTGAGGGAATTCGTAGAAGTTTTAATTATCTAAGAGAAGATAAACATCATCTACTCTCAGGTTATAAAGAGATTTTTAACCATCAAAAACTTTTTATACTAGAACTGAGTGACCCTAAACTAAAGGTAAGAGTTATCGATAGGTATCTAAAGAGATTAGGATATCTTCTCTCTTCAGCACAAAGAGAAGAGATTTTAAATAGTGATTCAATCGTTATGGGTGGTATCTGGGCGATAGAGGTAAGAGATAACTTGGTCTACATCGCACCCTATATCACAAGCTCTGTAGTTATGCCTAAAAAGTATAAAGAGGCTTGTCGCATAGCCAAAATCCCCCCTAAAGTTCGAGGATATTGCTACACTATAGACTTAGAACCTAGTAGGGTTTCACCACCATCTTTACACGAATAGAGTTATTTAACTCTTCATAAACAATATTGTCTTCAACACTCACTGCATAATTTAAAGATAAGTTATTTAAAAAAGTGTGAAAGGTTGATATTTTCTCTGAGTTCATATCAATCATAACTTCATAAGCATTGTTTTCGATAGAGCTTACTTGAACCTTATCGAAACTATCTTCTGCATCTACTTTAAAAACCTCTGAGTGAAAAGGTTTGGCATCAAGTTTTGCCCCTACACGCTTATCTAACTGTTGTAACTCTTCTACTTTTGTACTGTATACTTTTTGATTTTTATAGTATGAAACCATGGTTGGAATAACCCAAAGTAGAAGTACCAGTAGAGATACTACAAACCATACTTTTGTCATTGGTGATATTGCTCTAAATTTATTAATCATTTTTATTCTTTCACTATTTTGATGTAAATGAAAACTCTGTCATAAAATTTTCTAATGGCTTAATAACAAACTTTCCATCGCTATAAATCTCTCCCAAACTCTTCTTTAATGGCTCAATGCCCCACACCATACCTTTGATGTTAACACCTTTAGTAGAGATAATTGCCTTTTTAAGTTCAGCATTTTTTCCCATAGCTTTAAAAACTTTATCTGAAGTTGAAACCAACATTGTATTGGTTTTATGTGCTGTTATTTGTATCTTTTTTTGAGAAAGTTTATCTGATATTGTACCATTTTCCATACTAAAATATCCACCCATTGCCAAAACAACCAACAGTGGCAGGACTGCCATAAATGGATTGGTTGGGGCTGTACTTTTAGTAGATTCACCAAAAAAGAGCGATTTAATATTTTCAAAGAGACCTCTGTTTTGGCTATCTTTGAGTTTAATATCATTTAAGTTCTCTTTGGTAGATTTTACACTATTGCTGTTTTTATTGGCTACTCTACGCTCCTCGGCATGGTCATCTAAATCGCTACTCTGCATATTTAGATTTTCTCTACGAGGTTTGTGTTCAATTCTTTTAAAAGATTTAATATAGCTAGACTTTGCTTTCTCTGCCGAACCTGCCATACCATGTAGTAGATTATGTATACTGTTTTGAGTTAAGGTAATATGCAGTGACAACTCTTCTCTTAACACTTTTAAAAGTTTTGGAGAATCATCTGAAACCAACATCTCAAGATGATCAGCAAAACTATAAGAGATTTTATAATAAGCTTGCATACTCTTATATACTCTGTCAGCTACCTGCTTTTCAGAGAGTCCTCTTGTACCAATAATCCAAGACTGATGAATTTTATCAGATGTTGCAAACATCATAAAAAGCTTTCTATCAAAGAGTCCAATAATAAGCTTTAGATTGTTATCTAAACCCTCTTTATACTGCTGATACAACATTGCAAATGGTGAGAAATATAGCGTCGTAGGAATATCGCCTACATCAATATTTTCTTGAATAACATAGTTGTGTTTAAATATCTCAGCAGAGGCTTTATTTCTATCTTCTTCCTCTGAAATGGTCTGTTTTGCATTCAAAGAGATAGAGACGATTTGGTTATTTGGGTGTTGAGATTGAAGCATACGAATGCGTTCTATAAACTTTGTTTTATCACTCTCATGAAACTGTTCAATCTCTTTAGGGATAAACCCATCCTCAGTTTGAATCGCATAGTTTAAAAAATAGAACTCTCTCTCTTTATAATGAGTGATGGTTACATACTGTTCTTGACTGCTCATACTTTTCTCCTACTTATAA
Organism: Campylobacterota bacterium; assembly: GCA_022600655.1. GTDB lineage: Bacteria > Campylobacterota > Campylobacteria > Campylobacterales > Sulfurovaceae > UBA1140. Next base: position 3,450 of record JAHZJZ010000259.1, read on the forward strand.
ACGCTTATTATCACACAAAGGGTGTGCTTGGCTATACTCATCTAATTTTTTACTGTTTTCAAGTTTAGTATATATCTGTGTTGAAACCATACTGTGATGCCCCAATAACTCACTTACATCAGCAATTCTTGCACCATTGTGGAGCAGATGTGTTGCAAATGAGTGTCTCAGTTGGTGAGGGGTTGCTTTTATCCCTCTACTCTTAAAAAGTTTCTCAAAAAGATAACGAATTTGAGAACTTGTCATCGCTTTGTTATCTTTTTCTAAAAGAAACTCTTTAGGATTCTCTCTAGCAATATAGTTGTCAATCTCTTTAGTAATGGTCTCAAGTAGAGGAATTTGCCTCTCTTTACCACCTTTTCCCAATACGGTAACCCAATCTTTACTGATAGCACTAAGTTTTATACTCGCTAACTCTGAAATCCGTAATCCTAAACCATATAACAGTGTTATAATCAATGACTGTTTAGTATTAGCTTCTTTCAAAACCTCATTTATAATGTTTTCATCTATCGGTTTGGGCAGTGTTTTAGGAACTTTAATGGTACTGACCAGCTTGAAAAAATACTCAAGCAAATTAAACAAGAACCAACCTCAAGGCGCATTATGGCAAGCTTATGGAATCCCAATGATATGGACGATATGGCATTACCTCCTTGTCATTATGGCTTTCAAATATATATAAACGATGGAAAACTTGATTTATTATGGACACAACGATCCGCTG
>JAHZJZ010000260.1 GCA_022600655.1 Campylobacterota bacterium
AACTTTTAAAGACCGAAAAGCTGAACCTAAAGAGAGTGTTTTTGGAGACATTGCACGAACCTACTTCTATATGCGTGACCGATATGGACTAAAAATCAGTAAATCGCAAGAGAAGATGCTTATCGCTTGGAATAACATCGACCCCGTAAATCGATGGGAGAAAAAGAGAAACCAACTTATCAAAAAGCTACAAGGTGATGAGAATCTCTATGTGACCAACTACCAAAAGATGGAGCAACTAGGTGAAGAAAAGAGTAACCCCTCAACTGATATCAGTGAGGTCAAAGAGGAACTAGCAGAAGAGTATGCTTTTATATTAAACTATCTCTCTGCCCCTGTTGCAGCAATTGTTTTAATGTTTATGACACTTTTTGTGGTCTATAGACGGAAAAAGGCAACGCCACAAGAAGTAAGTCCAGCTGTTCAAGAGAAGAAAACCGATACCTATCTTATTGTTACCCAACTGGCTAACTCAGCCATTAGCATCAATGAAAAAAATGAAATAATTATAGAAAAAGTAGACAAAAACAATCCTAACCAACACTGGGTCTTCACCAAAGCCAATCAGAAAAAAGAGTACTTCTTCATCGAAAATCCAGCCACAGGTAAAGTCATAGAAGTAGAAGAGAGTAACAGTAACGATGGAGCTAAAATTATACTCAACAAAAAAAGAAGTCGAAAAAATGACCACCAAGAGTGGAAGTTAGAGGCTTCAGAGAGTGAAGGTTATAACTTCATCATCAACAAATGGTCACTCAATGTTCTTGATGTACGCTACAAAAAAACAGCCGACGGCACACGACTACAAAGTTTTCATAAAAAAGTAAGAGGCACTAACAATCAGGAATGGGTTCTTCAGGAGGTGTAAGCACCTCCTCTATTTGGTCTACTACGTCCTCTAAACCTCTTTTTTTCTTCTCTGAATTAATATCTTCTACATCGATTATCCAATTTATACTCTGCTCTTTTATTGGTAATGCACTGCTGTTTATATCGGTTAGAGTGTAGTTGCTTTTATTGGTATCTTGTTTTAAAAAAAGTAGGAACTCATCTTTGGCTATTGCTGAAGAGAAGCTCTTAGCTTGAACTAAAATGGAACTGTTTACATCACCTTTTAAGACTCTACTAGGTTGAAATAAAAGAGACTCAGTTATACCTTTAGTGGTATTATTCTCTATTTTTTTTTCAAATGTTGCAACCAAAATATGAGATGAACGCTCTATATGATTGGTTAGCGTAATACTATTTTTTTCCTCTTTTAACTCCGTAGAGCTATTGAGTTCAGAACTATTATTATCTAAAGATGTATTAATGTCTAAGCTTTTTACTGTCTCATTGATATCATCTATAACTGTGCTAGTGTTAATATCAGGCTCTTCTACTGTACTATTTGCCTCAATGGTTTGACTTTTAGTTATATTCCCCTCCAATATCTCTACAGTCTGATTAAGCTCTCCTAATAAAAAAGTACTAAATAGCAAAAGGTAAAATATATTTCTACTTAATGACATTTTATCTCCTAAGTTTCTTTAAATAACTACATTATTTGCATTATAACAAAAAAACATAAGAGAATTTGTTATAATCCCGTTAATAATTTTCTCAACGGAATAGAAATGATACAAATAAACAACCTTAGCAAAAGTTTTGGTGGACGCATACTTTTTGAAAACATCAACCTACAAATGTCAAGCAATCAAAAAATAGGACTTATAGGGCGTAACGGTTCAGGAAAGTCTACCCTATTTAAAATCATCTTAGATGAAGAGAGCCATGACAGTGGAGAGCTGAATATCCCTAAAAATTATCAGATAGGAACGCTTCGTCAACATTTAGAGTTTACTAAAGCAACCGTGAGGGAGGAGTGTGCTCAGATTCTCTCTGAAGAGGAGCAGTACAACTTTTATAAAATAGAGAAGATTCTCTTTGGTTTAGGGTTTACAGCTGAAGATTTAGAAAAAGACCCTCTTAGTTTTTCAGGAGGGTATCAGATTCGTATCAATTTGGCTAAACTTTTAGCTACTGAACCCAATATGCTACTGCTCGATGAACCTACCAACTACTTAGATATTCTCTCACTTCGTTGGCTAAAACGATTTATCCGTGAGTTTGAGGGCGAAGTGATACTCATTACCCACGACCGTGAATTTATGGACGATGTTACTACCCATACCATGGGGATTCAGAGAAAATCTCTACATATCATTCAAGGCAACACCAAAAAGTATGATGAGACTTTAGCTCTACACGATGAGACTTATGAGAAGACCCGTCAAAACCAAGAGAAAAAACGAAAAGAGTTAGAGGAGTTTGTGGCAAGAAACAAAGCCAGAGCTTCAACGGCAGCACTGGCTCAATCTAAAGCAAAAATGTTAGAGAAGATGGAAGATATGGATAGCCTTGAACAGGAAGCCAATCTTGCCTTTAACTTTACCTACAAAGAGACACCTGCCAAAATCACCCTACGAGCTGAAGCGTTAGGGTTTGGTTATAAAGCAGATGAACCCCTCTTTTCTAATCTCTCTTTTGCTTTAGAGAATGGAAAAACTCTAGCCATTATTGGGAAAAATGGTAAAGGTAAATCTACCCTACTCAACTACATCGCAGGAGAACTACCCCACCAAGAAGGAGAGGTCAAGCTTCACCCCTCTACCACCCTAGCACATTTTGGACAGACCAATATCGAACGACTTAACACCTCTAATACCGTTTCAGATGAAATCAGCTCTGTTGATAAAATGTTAGGTATCGCCCAAGTACGAGGTATCTGTGGAACCATGATGTTCTCAGGTGAACTGGCTGACAAAAAGATAGAGCTACTCTCAGGAGGGGAGCGAAGCCGTGTAATGTTAGGAAAAATCATTGCTACCCCATCGAACCTACTGCTACTCGATGAACCTACCAACCACTTAGATATGCAGTCCATTGAGTCACTCTGCAGTGCCATTGAGGATTTTGAGGGAGCAACCATTATGGTTACCCACTCCGAGATGCTTCTGCGACGACTGGCCAATGCTTTGGTCATCTTCCATAAAGATGGGGCTGAGTATTTTGATGGCACCTATGAAGAGTTCTTAGAAAAAATTGGTTGGGAAGAGGAGCAAGAGAACAACAGTACTAAACCCAAAGAGGAGAAGCCAAAAGTCGATAAAAAAGAGCGTAAAAAACAGCGAACAGCTCTTATACAAGCTAGAAGCAAAGAGTCATCTGCTCATAAAAAAGAGTTAGAGTTTTGTGAATCACAGATTATGGAACTCGAAGAGCTACTAGAGGAGCAAAATGAAAAACTTATGGAAGCTTCAAACAGTGGTGACAATGCAGGGATGATAGAACACTCTCAGAATGTAGGAAAAACTCAAGCCCAAATAGAGGAGCTATTTGAACGACTTGAGGTGGCTAGTGAGACGCTAGATGAAATCAATGAGCGTTATGAGATAGAGTTAAGCCGACTAGAGGGTTAAAAAACTACAGTAGCCGTGCAAGATCTTGCATAAACTCTTTTTTAGGCTCTACAATGAGTGAAATATCACCATCTGAAGAGAGCTTTTGTAGTTGGGAAGCTTGATTGGCTAAATCTTCAACACCAAGGTTTGACAAAACACCTCGAAGTGCATGGAAGTCCTCAATAAGTAGTTTTGTATTGTTAGCATCATAGTGACTCTCAACCCGCATCACATACTCTTTTATACTCACTAAGGCTTTATTTAGAAGTCTGCTAGATGTCTGGCTATTAAAGTTTCTTTTTAAATGTATTAGAGCCGTCTCTCGTAAATCTACCTCTCTTTTCTGGACTTCAAATATTTGATTAACCAATTTTAATAACTTGCTCTCTATATCAATTCGCTCCAATGGCTTCTCTATAAAGTCATTCATGCCTGACTCTTCAGCTGCTATTTTATCCTCTTTATAGACATTGGCACTCATACAGATAATAGGGGTAACCTTATCAAATTTTCGTATGGTTCTTGTCGCTTCCAATCCATCCATAATAGGCATTCTCATATCCATTAAAATCGCATCGTAACGTTTCTCTTTGGCTTTTTGAACAGCCACTTTACCATTTTCAGCTGTATCACACTTGATACCAAAAAAGGTCTCTAACATCTCTTTTTCATACTCACGGTTTAACTCAACATCTTCAACAATTAAAATATGTAACTTAGAGAAGTCTTTCTCCTCTTTACTACCATGTAGTTTATAAGCATAAATCTCTTCAACCTCTTTAATAAGTCGCTGATAACTAATGGGCTTATTGAGTGCTTTATCAAAAGAGTCTAAAGCACTGTCGACTTGATTTCCCACAAGAGCAATAAGCTTGATATCGGGATTAATAACTTTAAGTGTTCCTGCAATACTACAAGTCTTGCTCTCAAAGGTATCTACATCAAAAATCGCCACATTTAGAAATCGTCCACTTGCCACCATATGCACCAGTGATGATGTTACATCTTGACTAGTGATATCATGGTTTTGAAAGTTAACACCTAGATTAATAAACTCTTTAGAGATTTTTTCAACCAACTCACTTTTTTTGGCAAACATCATAATATTAGTACTTTTTAGTGCTTTACCTATCTCATTTTTAGAACATCTATCTAGTGTAAGTGTTACACTAAAACGGCTACCTTTTCCCTTTTTGGATAGAAAGTTAATATTACCATTCATCATGGAGGCAAACTGTTGAGAAATAAAAAGTCCTAAACCAGTCCCCTGAGTTTTATCTGTTGATTGGAATGGTTCAAAGAGCCGTTTAGCTACCTCATCAGAGATACCTTCACCTGTATCATCAACATTAACAATAATTTTAAGCTTACCATTCTCTAACTCCTCTAACTCTTTAATATAGAACCTGATAGTGCCTTTATGTGTAAATTTAGCCGCATTAGAAAGTAGGTTAATAAAAATTTGTTTAATACGTTTATCATCAGCCTTTACTTTATACTCCATCATTGGAATATCGACAATAAAGTTAACCCCTTTAGAGACTTTTGACTGAATTAAATTGGCACAGTCATTAAGTACATCATCAAGATCAATCCTTTTAGGAGAGAGTTCCACTCGATTGTCTCCTAATTTGGCGACATCTAAAAGGTCTGAAACCAAAGAGAGAAGATGCTGTGAACTCTGCACAATACTCCCTAGGTATCGTTGTTGTCTATTGGTTAAAGTGGTATCTTCTAAAAGTTCACTATAACCCATAATCGCTGTTAGAGGTGTTCTTAACTCATGACTTACTGAAGCAATAAACCGTTTTTCATTATTGAGTGACTCCTCTAACTCTTCATTTACTTTTGTTAAAATATGAGCCGCAGCTAATCTATCTTTATTGGCTTTTTGATACTTTTGATTAAGTTTATAAATCTCTTTTTGGAGAAGTTCAACTCTTTTTAAAATCAACTCTTTCTCTTCAAAATCAGCAATCGACTCTATGGACGTTTTTATATTTTTTAAAAGCATCTCATCGCTCCTTTTCACTGATAAGTGCCGTTACAAAGGTTTCATTGTGAAACCCATACCCTCCAGGAAATGAACCTATCTCACCATAGGCAAAAAAACCTATAAGTGGTGCATTAGAAGCCTCATAGGCAGCTTCTATCTCTTTAATGGTTAAATCACCCAACACCTGTTTACGGGAACAACAAGGAAAAACCAAAGCGATATCTGCTTTAAAATCATTGGCATGAGCAATGGTTTCGTAAATACTTTTTCCTACCTCATCTATAATTGATTTACCTGTAGGTGAAGAGAGCCTCACTTTTGATTTCTCTTCAACATGTCCAGCAAAAATCAATGCACCATTCTCTTCATCTAGTTCCAAGACAGCACGGTAGACCACTTGACCATTTCTCATGGTTACCTCTAAAGGGTACTCTATACCAATTTGAGGCATATCATCAGCCGTAATATTTAAGTAACTTTTATAAAAATCAATGGCTGATTTACCATCAATGGTATAGACAACATTTTTATGGGCATGGGTAACAATTCGCTCTTTGCCTATCCCTTTCCAACCAAAAGCTCTCGCACCAATAATATTAATCTTGGCTCTATCTAAAGCCAAAACAACAACCCCATGGTTTGAAAAGTTACGATTAGAGAAGACAAACGTCTCTTTGAGTATAAGGTCATCAGCAGCTGAACCCCCAAAA
>JAHZJZ010000261.1 GCA_022600655.1 Campylobacterota bacterium
CTCAGCAGGGTAAGGGTAGTCTTTATAGGCTGATCTAATGGTCTCTAAAGTATTATCATCTAAAGCACGATAACCAACACGCTTTTTAAGACGTAAGTTGCTTATATTACCATTGGGATGTAAATCAAAGGATACAATATTAACACCTTCTTGTCCTGTCCTAGCTGCCAATGCTCCTTCGGGATAACCTCTTCTGGTTAATGTGTTTTGGGTGATTCTATGAATAGAATCTAAATTTTTCACAATAAACTTTTGCTGTGTTGGTGTAAAGGTATCAAAAGAGTTACCATATAATTTTTGAATTTTAGAAGTTTTACGTACTTGTTGTTGAGGTTGAGAGAAAGATGTAGCTCCTAAAATTGAAGCTAAATTACTATTTTCTTCTGTTATTGTTGACTTATCTTCAATAATTGGGTTAGGGATATAAAGCATTTCTGACTCTTTTACAATCTTTTCACTAACTTTTTTATCATCTCTTTTGATTTTTTTCTTTACCGTTTTAATAACTTTTTTAGATTCAACTTTTTCTCTCTTCTTTTTTAACTTTTTTTTCTTTTTAGGTGTAGGAGTATTAGATTTAACAGATTTAGTCTTTGGTTTGACTGTTGGCTCTAATTTTTCAGGTATAGGTTTTTCAGATACAGTTTTTTGGGGTAGAGGTAAATCTCTTATATCTATTTTAACAATATGCTCGTTAGCTGTTTTTTTTGAGGAACCTCTATTTGACTAAATTGTGTCCAGTAGAGCCATATAAACAGTATATATATCACTACGGTAATAACAAATGCCACTAACTTACGCACAACACATCCTCATCAAGAAATCTAAAACATGAAAGATAGTATAATCAAAAAATTTTTAATCTGGATAAAAAAGGATACGATAGATAATGAGTTATAACAAAAGTGAAATAGCATTTAAAGAGGCTTATGAGGTTATCCCTGGAGGTGTTGACTCTCCTGTTAGAGCATTTAGTAGTGTTGGTGGTACACCACCATTTATAGCAAAAGGTGAAGGTGGACATTTAGTAGATATAGATGGAAACCAATATATCGATTTTGTACAGAGCTGGGGACCACTTATTTTTGGTCATGCTGACCAAGAGATAGAACAAGCTGTTATGGATGCTGTCAAAAATGGTTTGAGTTTTGGGGCTCCAACCCAAACAGAGACCAAACTGGCTACCCACATTGTTGATATGTTTGAGAGTATAGACAAAGTGCGTTTTGTAAACTCAGGTACAGAGGCTGTCATGTCTGCTATTCGTTTGGCTCGTGGATATACCAAAAGAGATGATTTTATTAAATTTACAGGCTGTTACCATGGTCACTCTGATTCCCTGTTGGTTCAAGCTGGTAGTGGTATGGCAACTTTTGGAAGTCCATCAAGCCCAGGTGTTCCTGCTGACCTGACCAAACACACCCTACTCGCTACCTATAATGATATAGAGAGTGTCAAAAAGTGCTTTAATGATAGCGAAAATGGTGTCTCTTCTATCATTATAGAGCCAATCGCGGGGAATATGGGTCTAGTTCCTGCTGATGAGGCATTTTTACAAGAGCTTAGAGAGCTTTGTGATGAGCATGGAGCGTTGCTTATTTTTGATGAAGTGATGAGTGGTTTTAGAGCTTCACTCATAGGAGCACAGGGAATTAGTTCTGTTAAACCTGATATTGTGACTCTTGGTAAGGTTATTGGTGCAGGTATGCCTGTAGGTGCATTTGGTGCAAATAAAGCAATAATGGCGGGACTCTCTCCAGAGGGACCAATCTACCAAGCTGGAACACTCTCAGGAAACCCAATCGCGATGGCTGCTGGTTTAGCAAGTTTAGAGAAACTCAAAGCCAATCCAGAGATTTATGCTACTTTAGAGAAGAGAGCAACAAGGTTAGTAGAAGGATTTAAAGCAGCAGCTGATGCTGTAAATGTCCCAATGGTAACCGATGTAAGAGGTTCTATGTTTGGCTTCTTCTTCTCAGATAAGCCTGTTAAAAACTTTGAGGATGCACTTGAGAATAACAGTGAACTCTTTGGAAAGTTCCATGGTAAGATGTTAGAAAAAGGTGTCTACTTAGCTTGTTCCTCATTTGAGACAGGGTTTATCTCTGTAGCAACCAGTGATGAGATGATAGAAGAGGCAATCAGGGCTGCCCAAGAATCACTCAAAGAGTTGACAGCTTAATGATAATCATCCCAGCAAGAATAGGCTCAAGCCGTTTTCCTAATAAAGTTTTGGCTGACATCGGTGGTATGCCGATGGTTATTCGTACGGCTAAAGCAGTTGAGGGTATTGATAAGGTAGCCATTGCTACTGATTCTCACGATGTGGTAGAGATGGCAAAAGAGTATGGTATAGAAGCGATTATGACCTCAACAGAGCATCACTCTGGTACTGACCGTATCTATGAAGCGGCTGAAAAACTTGGGTTGGCAGATGATGAGATTATTGTCAATGTACAAGGAGATGAGCCATTTATAGAGGAGGAGGTGGTTCAGGCTGTTTTTGATTTGACCAAAACCAATGCCTCTAAAGATGCTATTATGATGAACTCCTGTTATAAGCGTATCAACAACCCTGAAGCTGATGACCCAAATATTGTAAAAGTGGTTACCGATGACAATGGTATTGCTCTCTATTTTTCAAGAGCAAAAGTTCCTTATCCACGAGACCACCATTTTGATGAGTATAAAGGGCATATTGGTATCTATGGATTTACCAAAAAATCTTTAGCATCGTTTTGTAAACTTGAAGCTTCTCCACTGGAAGATATAGAGAAACTTGAACAGTTACGAACCTTGTATCACGGTTATGAAGTGGCTATGGTTGAAGTAGAAACAGAGAGTTTTGGTATTGACACCCCTGAAGATTTAGAACAAGCACTTAAAAAATATCAAATTTAGTTGCTATATTAACCAACGGTTTATTTTTGATTTTCCATTGGTTTACAAAAGCATCCTATAATACCAACATGAAAGATGTGGATGAAGAGATTACCTCCTCTCTAACTCCACTTTGAAGTTTTACGACTTCAAAATGATATGAAGTTTATATAGTGATGTTTTATATGATAAAAGTACATAATATAATTTTTAAATTAAATTCCCCCTCCTACTCCTTTATCACTCACTTTATCTCATATCTTTCTATTAATATTGACTTCAACAGTCGGTTCATGCGACTAGTCGCATTTTAAATTTATAAGAAAGGAAATGAATGTTAAAAAAAACCATTCTAATCTCTGCCCTACTAAGCAGTACCCTTTTTGCTGCTTCTGTTACTTTTGAAAATGCACCAAAGAGTCCGAAACATAAACTTCCCAATGGACAAAATGAAATTTTATCGTTTAACAGTGCATTAAAAGACTCCATGAATGCTGTGGTAAATATCTCGACTCGAACCATCAACTATCAGGGTGATTTAAATCGTCAATTTTTTAGAGAGTTTTTTGGTAATCAGATGCCTGCACAAAAAAGTGAAAACTCTTTAGGTTCAGGGGTTATTGTCTCAAAAGATGGCTATATTGTCACTAACAACCATGTTGTTGATGGTGCAGATGAAATTAGTGTAACTGTTAATGGTCGTGATAAAGAGTATATGGCAAAAGTTATAGGTAGAGACAAAGGTAGTGACCTTGCAGTTATTAAGATAGAGGCTGAAAAACTTGAACCCATCACTTTTAGTCATATAGAAGATGTCAAATTGGGTGATGTGGTTTTTGCTATTGGTAACCCTTTTGGTGTTGGACAGACTGTAACTCAAGGAATTGTCTCAGCACTTAACAAACATGGTGTAGGTATTAATCAGTATGAGAACTTTATACAGACAGATGCTTCTATAAATCCTGGAAACTCAGGTGGAGCATTGATTGATTCCCGTGGGGCATTAATAGGAATTAACTCTGCCATTCTTTCACGAAGTGGTGGAAATCATGGAATTGGATTTACCATTCCTGTTGACATGGTTAAAAACGTAGTGAGTAAACTGGTTTTAGATGGTAAAGTTCAACGTGGTTTTATGGGAGTAAACATCTCAAAAGTCACTAAAGATTTAAAAGATTTATATACCCATAAAGATGGTGCTATTATTACCCAGTAGAAATTGCCGCACTCTCACGCTTTCAAAC
>JAHZJZ010000262.1 GCA_022600655.1 Campylobacterota bacterium
ACAAGTGATAATTACGTTCAATTATTTATTGGTTTAGGAAGTCACTCTCTTCTATGTTTTCAAAATCGAATAATCGTTGCTTATTTTTTTTATTTTTCATTTCTATCTTTCAACCAACCCCATAAACCCTTCAGACCCCACACACTCAATATCTTTAGCCACAAACCGTTTATCATTCGTAACAATCAAATCACACCCCGTTTTCTGTGCCAAAACATACTGTATAGTATCTTCCATATCCATATAATCACTATCTTTTCTCATAAGTTCAATAGCCAAACTCAACTCATCTTTGGCAAAGGGAATAATCTCAACCGTATCTTTTAATACCTCTAAAGCATCCAATGCTTTGACATTGGTCGTATATTTTGAAGTAATATAGTAGATATTGGTTGCAATATCACAACTGGTATAGACCATCATATCATTTTGCAGTGCATACATCAATGCCTCTTTACTCTGTTGATGGGTTGCTCTTTTGTCATCGAAAATATCATTAAAAACATTGGCATCAAAAAATATTTTTTTAATGTCCATCTTGACTCTTTATCCACTGCATATCTATATGTTCAGGAATTAACCCCGAAAACATTCCTGACATCTTTTCTAAAGAGTCTAACTTTTTTTCTTTATTGTAAAGTTTCATTCTATCTTCTATCAGTTCTTGAATCACTTGACTCTGTTTTTTATTCATCAACCGTGCCAACTCTTCTAAATCATGCACAATAGCTTCAGGCATTGTAAAATTTTTTCTTACACTCATTTTAGTACTCCTTTTAAAGTAAGTAGTTTATAGTATGTATTATAGCATACCTGTTAAGAGTTTTAGAAAACACCTCGCTACAAGAATAAGTGTAAACTATTTATGAAACATGCCGTTTATATCATTTGTTTTACATTTGAGAATTTGAGTTGTGGTAGTGCTAAAGGTTTCCTACTCCAATGGATAATCATACAAAAGATTCGTCAAAGGCTCTCGCTTCAAAGTACGATAGATATCATAATCACTATCGATAGATATAATCTCTTTAATGCTCAATTTCTCAGCCACAATAATCAATGAACAGTCAGCCAAATCCATGGGAAGGTCGCTGTACTTTTTAGTTAAAGCTATCATTCTCTCAATATCAGACTTCTCTATCTGAAAAATCTCAATACCCCCTCTGCGTATCCACTCAAGTAGATTGAGTTGTGCTTGAATACTTTGTCTTAACAGATGCATCGCTTCGGTAATAACCGACCAAGTGGTAATAAACCCACCATTATAGTTCTTTGTAAATGATAATACTCTCTTATGATGTTTATCTTTACGGTTCAACAGAGCAACGATGGGTCCTGTATCAATGATGATGTTTTTCATCTAACATCTTATCTAATCTATTTTTATAGTCACTAGAAAGATTCTCATCTCCATCATAAACACCAAAAAGGTCATGACCTAAACTGTAAGGGGTATTGCCTCTTCTCTTTTTTAAATTGGCGATAAACTCAACAATTGCTTCTCTTACAATCTGTGTCTTTGTGGTTGACTCAAGCTTGGCAATTGCCGATAACTCTTGCTCTAATTCTATTGGTAATCGAAGTGAAATCATAAAAACTCCTTTTTGTATATCAATATTGTATTACACAAATACTTTTATGGTGCTGTTATTAACTTAAAGCCACTACTCAATATCCACACTCACAATCTCATTATAGTACTCATTCCTCACTAACTCTTCACAGTTAATTATCTATCCAAAAACAAGAGGTAGTTAACTAAAACAGTGATTATAGTTAACTACCTATAAAAAAGTATGAGATAATTAACAATAATCATCTCACTTTTTAACTATACAAGTTTATAACGATAATGAAACACTTAATCCCTAAAAGCATAAATGTTAATATAACTTGACATTTTCTACAAAAATATATAAAATGTAAACCAAAACAAACATAAAGTGACTCTTTATCACTAAATGAAAATTTAGATAAATCATACAAGGATATCTCTCATGGAATTTTATAAACTTGGTACAGAGATTAAACGCTTACGAAAAGAGCAGAAACTAACCCAAGAGCAGTTGGCGAAAGAGGTTGGTATTACCAGACAGACCCTATCGAAACTTGAAAAAGGAAATATTGATAAAGTTTCGTTACAGGTATTTATAAAAATCTTAGATGCTCTTAACCATGAATTGGAGATTAATGAGAAGAAGCCATTTTACTATTTTGATGTCAATGATTTATAATTTTCAGTATAATAACCCATGAAAAATCTAAAATCAAAACCATTCACCCTTATCCTTTCAGGAGGAGGAGCTTTAGGTATTGCTCATCTTGGTGTACTTCACGATCTTGAACAAAATGAGATTACTCCACAAGAGATAGTTGGAACCAGTATGGGTGGGATTATTGGGGCTTGTATGGCTATTGGGCTTAAAGAGGTAGAGATATATCAACTCCTTAAAGAGTTCTCGGCTGTTTATAAGTGGATAAGCTTCTCATGGAGTGGTAATGCCTTCATAGACAATCGTAAAATTGAGAAAATTTTTGAGAATATATTCCAGAACAGAAAGATGAATGAAACTGCCATCCCTCTTAAACTTATAGCCACAGACTTAGAAACAGGAGAGAAGCGTGTCTTTAGTAAAGAAGATGATGTCTATATAAAAGATGCTGTACTCTCAACCATGGCAATTCCTGGTATATTTAGTGAACACCTCATAGGTGAGAAACATTATGTCGATGGCTTTTTATGTGAAAACCTTGGGATTAATGAGGCAAGTTATCATGATGTTTTAGCTGTGGATGTGCTAGGAAAAAACTCTTTTGCACCTGATTTGCCTGATAATTTTTTCAAAACCAACAATATCTTAGATATGTTTGAAAAATCTATACGACTGCTTATCTATAATCAGACGCAAACCAATATAAAAAACAGTAGCAAAAACATCACTTTAATAGAGCCTTGTACTAAAAAGTACAAGACATTTCATTTTCATAAAGTAGATGAAATACGGAGTTTAGGACTTTCCTCGTCTAGGAAGTGAGCTAAACCCCATCAATAAAAACAAAATTCCAAGCCCAAGAGGGTAGTAAAAATACTCCTCTCTGTCATGAATGGTCACTTCACCTTGCTCTTTGTTACTATGGTGTGACCTGATAATCTCTACCAGTTTTTTAATACTCCCCTCACCTGTACTAGCCACTACAAAAGCTCCATCGTTCTCTACAGCTACTTCACCTAAGGCATCGTTTCTTTGGGTAATGGCTATTTTACCATTTTGGTTTATGGGTTTTCCATTGGCATCTATAACAGGAGCCCCCTCTTTGGTTCCGACTAGAACGACATAGAGTGAAATCTCTTCATCGTTAATGGTCTTGGCAAACGCTTCAATATCTTCTCTGTCACCACCATCAGAGAAAACAATCAAAATCTTTGGTTCTTTCTCTTTAAGCAATTCAGCAGCAAAATCACCCAGTGCAGAGAAGTCTGTTGAAGCCATATTGATGTATTCATCGGTTACCCCGTCGACTATCTGGGTTAGGGTTCCTTTATCGGCTGTAAATGGAGCCAGTACAAATGAGGTCGAGGCAAAAGCGATAACACTTAGCTCATCGGTTGGCATCGCTTCAAAGAGCGTATTCATTTTAGTTTTGGCAAAAGTTAAACGGTTAGGGTAGATGTCTTTGGAACGCATAGAACCTGAGATATCTAAAGCTACTACAGCAGAGAGTCCTTCTAGTTGTACTACTTTATCACCATGATCAACTACAGGTCTTGCCATGGCAACTATCATCAATAAAATTGCCAATATCATTAATAAATTTCGCATGACTAAAGGTAGTGAGTCATCACCAGCACTCAGTCGTTCTAAAACCTTTTCATCAAAAATCTGTAAAAACTTATCTTTATGGGTTAAAATCAGATAGGTAAAAACAGCTAAAGGAATAACCATAGCCCAAAAAAATTGAGGATTAACAAAGCTCATCTATACCACTCCTCGCATATTTCTCACATAAATAAAAAGCAACAGTGAAATAATGGAGATAAAGAGTGGGTAGATGTATAAATATGTATGTTTCACATACTTTTTATCTTCTATCTTACTTGCCTCCATCTCATCAATTTTATCATATATCTCACTAAGCATCTGAGCATTTCTAGCCCCAAAGGCTTGACCGTTTCCTGCATCGGCTAGGGCTTGAAGGTAGCGTCCATCATAGTCTCTACTGCTTCCTATTCCGATAGTATAGAGTTTTACTTTACTCTTCTCTACTAGACTTTTTACATCTGAAAAGGGTACTTTACTCATATTGTCCACTCCATCGGTTAGTAAAATAGCAATTTTTGATTTGGCTTTGGATTTAGAGAGCATATTGTAGGTCTGCACCAACGAATCATTAATGGCTGTTCGTTTTCCTGCTACACCGATGCGTTGCATGGCGATAATCTGCTCTAAAAACTTGGTCTCAAAAGTCAGAGGTGAAGCGATAAACGCCACATCGGCGAAGGTTACCAGACCGATTCTGTCTTCACTTCGTTTAGAGACAAAATCAGCAGCGACCTCTTTGACCACTTCAAATTTATTTTTACGCATATTTTGAGCATCAAAACGGTTCTGTAACATCGACTCACTCGCATCAATAATCAGTACAATATCTCGTCCTTCACGGTTGGAGCTACTATACTCTTTGGTTAAAATAGGAGAAGCAAGAGCCACAATCGCTGTGATAATACCTAACCATTTCAAAAAAACAACTAGAGAACTTCTTTGACTGCTTCCCATAAGTAGTGACTCTAAATGAGGGAAATAGATACTACGTCCTTTAATTTTACAGAACTTAGCACAGACCAAAAACAGCACTATAAGAGCAAATGCCCATGGGTATTCAAAACTAAATTGATTCATCGATTACATGCACCAAAAGATTATATTGATTGAGTGTCTCATCATCGATTGATGGCACCTCTTTTTTATATTTATAGACCTCTAACATAGGAACTAACTGTCTGTAAATTTCACTGCAGCGTTTATCATCACTAAAGTGTCTTCCTAATTCAGTTACCTCATAGGCAGCTTGTTTGGACTCTTTCCAGTTGACCTCTTTAAGCTGTTTAAAGTAGAGTTTTTTCATATTTACTTTTCGATTTTTCCAAAATCTTTTGATAAGAAAAAAGAGTAAAAGTAAAACAATAACGACTAACAAACTTATCAATCCAATAAAAAGATAGTAACTATAATCAGGTATCTCTAACAGAGGTTTAATATCACGTAGGGTTAAGTTCTCTTCCATTATCTACCTCCAAAAAGACGAGCCAGTTTTAGGTATGGCTCCTCATCTGTATAGATTTTTGTATGACGTATGCCATTTTTTTTGAAGTGGGCATAAAGTTTTTCATCGTTCTCATGGAGTGCTTTTTTGTAACCTTGCAACTCTTTGGAACCAATGGTTCCCTCAAAACTACTATGACTCTCCATATCTAAAACCCTTAAGTAACCTAACTCTTCAGGCTCCTCTTCAAAACGGTCTCGAACAATCAGTGCAACCACATCATGTTTTTTACTCAGCAGTCCAAAGTTTATCTCACCTACAAAATCTGAAATAACAAACAGCAGTGACTTTCGCTTAATTCGGCTAAAGAGTGTATCAGCAAAAGCTTGATAGTCACTTGATTTACCCAACATATTAAACGCATCCATTTTGGTTAAGGCATCTTGAATGGCAAAAAACTTTTTATTGGGGCGTGACATGTTGTAGAGTCTATCGGCAAAGATAATGTTGGTAAACAAATCACCATTTTTAAGCGCTGAAAACCCTACGGTGGCTACCAGTTCACTCATGAGTTCACTTTTCTGTTTCACTGTACCAAAGTAGCTTGAACCACCCATCATCACGGCTGTCACCACATTGAGTTCTCGCTCTTCGTGATAGACACGAATATAGGGTTTACCCAGTTTAGCTGTGGTCTTCCAGTCAATCTTACGAACATCATCACCGTAGATATACTCACGAAGTTCAGCAAACTCAAACCCTTCACCTTGAAAAAGAGATGGATTGTTTCCTAGCATCTCACTAAAAACCTGTTTTTTGGTTTTTAGTAAAATCTTTTTTATCTTTTCATTGTTCATTATGGAATAGGTACAGCACTTAAAACTTTATCTATAATCGCATCTTGAGTAATACCACTCGCCTCTGCTTCATACGAAAGAACGATACGATGTCTAAGTACCTCTTTAGCTACATATCCAACCTCTAGTGGTGAAACATAGTCAAGCCCCTTAAGATACGCAATGGCACGAGCTGCTTTATACATGTCGATACTAGCACGTGGACTGGCTCCAAACTGAATATAGGAAGCGATATCTTCCAAGCCATATGCTTCAGGTTCTCTTGTGGCAAAGACAAGTTCAATAATATACTTCTCTATCTCCTCATCCATATGAATCTGCATCGCTTCTGCACGTATGGTCTCCAAATCAGCCAAAGTTGCCACCTGCTCAATGGTACCAAAACCATTGTTTGCTACGCGTCTAGCTATCTCTAGTTCTTCAGCTTTGGTATTGTAACCCACCACCACTTTCATAAGAAATCTATCAAGTTGAGCCTCTGGTAGTTCATACGCTCCCTCTTGCTCTACAGGATTTTGTGTTGCCATAACCAAAAATGGTAAATCTATTTTGAAACTCTCATCACCAATGGTTACCTGTCGCTCCTGCATCACCTCAAGCAGTGCTGACTGCACTTTAGCAGGAGCCCTGTTTATCTCATCAGCAAGTAAAAGATTGGTAAAGACTGGTCCTTGTTTGATTTTAAAAGAGTTATTTGAAGGGTCATAAATCTCTGTACCGATAATATCACTAGGCAGTAAATCTGGGGTAAACTGTACCCTTTTAAAGTTCAGACCCAAAGTTCCAGCTAAAGCATTTACAGCTGTTGTTTTAGCCAAACCTGGAACACCTTCAAGTAAGATATGCCCTCTGGTTAAGAGTCCAATTAACAGTCCATCTATTAGTTTCTCTTGTCCGACGATAACTTTTGCTATCTCATTTTTTATATTGTCTACGATTGGGTTCAATCAAAACTCCTAAATAAATATTATAATTATGCTTGTTATTTTACTAATTTGGAATTAATAAATGTTTAATAGAAAAGATTTGTAGCGTGGGTACTCCTACCCACGAATAAAAGTTGAAGTTATTTTGCTGCCTCACCAGCAAAAGGAAGTAAAGCACTTGCCCATGTCAATCCACCTCCAAAGGTATCGAGTAACATAAGTTCACCCTTTTTAAGACGACCAGACTCATAAATATCATTAATCGCCATTGGGATAGAGGCTGCAGAGGTGTTTCCATACTTACCAACG
>JAHZJZ010000263.1 GCA_022600655.1 Campylobacterota bacterium
AAAATTTATAGATAAATAATAAGGGTAATAAGGTAAATACTAAAATAAATAAAGCTTGGTAAGCATAAACATAGGTTTTTTCAAAAAGTAGTGCATATATAAGATAGATACCTATTATACTAATAATGATAGCTTCAGCAGAGTGATACCAAAAGTCAAAGCCTATTAATGTGATTGAAGCAAATAAAGCATACATAATATTTTTACTATCAACAAGTTTGACTAAGAAATATATAGCTAAAAGTGGGAAGAAAACGTTGAGTATGTCAGTATCATAATAGCCTAAGTGGGTTCGATAATAATAACTACTCATTATGGATCCTAGTAATGCTGTATATAGGCCAATTTTAGGAATATGATAATGTTTAGTTAAAAGAAGGATAGGAATAATAATTAAAGAGGAAAAAAATGCTGGTGCAAAAAATAGAACGTTATCGACACTAAACCCAGTAAGTAGAACAATCCAATAGATAAAGTGTCCAGGCATATACTCAGCATTTAAAGGATATAAAGTACCATTTAAAAGTTGATTTGCATAAAATCCATATAGTCCAGCATCAAGATTCCAAATAGGTATGATACTACCATCATAAAAATAATCATTATAGTCAGAAATTTGATAATACAAAAATACTCTAACACTTACACTAAAAAAGAATGCAACTAAGATATAAAATATTATCGTTTGATGATTTACATGATTTTCTCTTATGCTTAATAGCTCTTTTAATTTCTCCATAGTTCATACCCCACTTTTTGCTAAACTTAATAATAAATGATATTATATCATATAACGAAATAACTTTAAATAGAAAAGTGGATATAATGATTATATTTTTTTCATAAGGATTAAGCTTTATATATGTCCTCTATTTTTTACCCCTCAAATCAAGGAAAACTCTATTTCTTCAACTTCTCTCCATGGCGAATGATGCAGACAGAGCCATTTTATTATGCTCCAAATAATCAAAAGTTTATCTGTAAAACACTAGATGAAGCTTTAGAAAAAGGGTTAGATAAAGAGTCAAATATTTTTATCTATGGCATTATAGAGTTCCCTGAAGTAGAGAGCTATGCTAAAGAGAATGGTATGACCATTTACCGTATAGAGGATGCCTTTATTCGTTCCGTTGCACTTGGGTCAGGGTTTGCTAAGCCGTACTCTTTGGGTATAGACTCTAGGGGTATTTATTTTGACCCACGAAAGTCTTCTGACTTGGAGTATCTACTAGAGAATCATCAGTTTACCGATGAATTACTACAGAGAGCCAAAAAGGTACGAGCTGAAGTCCTTGCCTCTAAATTTTCAAAGTACAATCATTTGGAACATAGGGAGATAGAGATAGATAGAGACAAGTACGATAAGGTTATACTCATAACAGGGCAGGTAGAAGATGATATGTCTATGAAATTTGGAGCATTTGGTCTTGGTTATAGTGATTTACTTCAGATGGTAAGAGAAAGTAATCCTAATGCCTATATTATCTATAAACCTCACCCCGATGTACTCTCTGGGAATAGAAAAGGGCATATTGCCAAAGAGATTATTGATACTTGTGTAAATGAAGTACAGACACTGATTAGCATTGACTCTTGTATTGCTGTAAGTGATGAGGTGCATACCTTAACCTCGGGAGCAGGGTTTGATGCCCTTATTCGTGGTAAAAAAGTATACACATATGGTATGCCATTTTATGCAGGATGGGGATTGACAGAAGATTATCGAACTTGTGAGAGAAGAACCACAAAACGTTTACTTGATGAGTTGGTTGCAGCCACATTGATACTTTTTCCACGCTATATCTCACCCAAAACAGGAGAGTTTTGTGAGGTAGAGCAGACACTTCAAGAGTTAAAAGAAGAACAAGAGCATTATTTCAATAATAGGTGGTATCGTTATAAGTTAAATATTAAAGGATACCTATTACCTAGAACACGGAAGTTTATTCGTGCCGTGCTTAAACCATTTAGATTAAAAATTTGATAAATCTTTACGTTTTTTAAGTGAGTACAAAGAGGATGGTTTTCCAAATAATTTCTACTTCTAAAAAGATACTCCAGTTTTTGATATAGTAAAGGTCATACATAAGCTTCTGCTTGGCATCAAGTTGTCCAGAGCCATATTGGTATTTAATTTGAGCCAAGCCTGTAATACCTGGTGCAACCAAGTGTCGTTGAGTGTAGTAGGGAATGGCTTTCTCAAACTCTCTTGTCCATATTTTTCGTTCAGGTCTAGGTCCTACAAAATGCATCTCTCCTTTAAAAACATTCCATAGTTGGATTAACTCATCTAGTTTGGTATATCGTAGCTTACTACCCCATGGAAATGTTCGAGGATCATCTGTAGATGCAAATTGGGCACCATTTTTTTCAGCATTGGGGTGCATAGAGCGTAGTTTTATACAGCAGAACTCTTGTTCTCCTAAACCTACACGGCGTTGTCTGAAAAATAGAGAACCAGGAGACTCTTTTCTAATTCTATACATAGAGTAACCGATGGCAAAAAGTGTAGGCAGAAGAAGCATTAAGATACTCAGGTAGTCAATGACTCTTTTTTGTATATATTGAAAATGAGTATAGGCATGAATGTTTTCTAAAAAAGCAACATCAGTTGACTCTTCGGTAATAAAACATTTATGTAAGTAGGTCTCTAAAAAACGTTCAATGGTAATATATCTAACACCGTGAATTTCAAGTTTAGTAAGATAAGTTAAAAGTTCAGAGGGAAGAATGGCTTTGGTATTTAAAAGAATTAATTTACTTGAATTTGAATCGAGAAGTTTCTCTATCTCTTCCATACTCTCTTGAGCCGATAAAGTTTTATAACTTATATGATTTATTTTTTTAAATTGTTTTTTTAATCGATTAAGTTCCAGTTGGCTAAAGGTATATCGGTCGCCTAAAATTATCATAGTATCGCTTATTGTAAAATTATTGTTATAATTTTACATTAAACTTACTATTAATGTGGTAAAACTAAACATTAATGGCTCTTAGGATACAATTTCACTAATTTTTTAGATAAGGCAATATAAGATGATAACAACCCGTTTTGCACCCTCACCAACAGGATATTTACACATTGGAGGACTTAGAACAGCACTCTTCTCATGGCTATGGGCTAAAAAAAATGAAGGAGAGTTTCTACTTCGTATAGAAGATACTGATCTTTCAAGAAACAGTGATGAAGCATTAGAGGCAATTTTAAAAGCGTTTGATTGGGTAGGCATGAGTTATAATGGTGAAGCGATTTATCAGTCAAAACGGTTTGACATCTATGCAAAGTATGTTGAGCAGTTGTTAAAAGAGGGAAAAGCCTATAGATGTTATATGAGTAAAGAGGAGCTTAGCACTTTACGTGAAGAGCAGATGTCAAAGGGTGAACGAACACGATATGATGGACGTTATCGTAATTTTAAAGGTACACCACCAGAGGGTATTGAGCCTGTTATCCGTATTAAAGCACCAACAGAGGGAAATATTATTTTTAATGATGGTGTTAAAGGTGAGATTTGTATCGCTGCTACAGAGGTTGATGATTTTGTTATTGCTAGAGCAGGTGGGGTTCCTACTTATAATTTTGTAGTGGCTATTGATGATGCATTGATGGGACTAAGTGATGTAATTCGTGGAGATGACCACCTCTATAATACACCAAAACAGATGGTTGTTTATGAAGCATTAGGTTTTAAATTACCTAACTTTTATCATGTCGCGATGATAAACAATGAACAAGGTAAAAAACTCTCTAAAAGAGATGGTGCAACGGATGTAATGGAGTATAAAGCTTTAGGGTATCTTCCTGAAGCATTGTTAAACTTCTTAGTTCGTTTAGGTTGGAGTCATGGTGACCAAGAGATTTTTTCTATTGATGAGATGATAGAACTATTTGACCCTAAAAATATAAATAAGAGTTCTTCAAACTATAATCTTGATAAACTGTTATGGCTCAATGCTCACTATATTAAAAATATGCCAAATGAAAAACTAGCACTACATTTAAAAGAGTATGGTGTAGAAGTTGAGGAGCATGATAAGTTAGAGTTACTACTTGATGCAACTAAAGAGCGTGGGAAAACACTGGTTGAATTAGCTAATCAAATTAATCTTATTTTAACAACACCGACTGAGTATGATGCTAAAGCTTCTAAAAAGGCCTTTAAGGGTGAAGCGATGAATATACTTTCTGATTTTGTAACGATGCTACAAACATGGGATAAACCTCTACATACACCACCTGAGTATCATGAAGTGATTGAAAAGTTTGTTGCCGATAAAGAGATAGGATTTGGAAAAATAGGTCAGCCTCTACGTGTAACTCTTTTAGGTTCAATGACAGGTTCAGGCTTAGATGAGATTATGGCGATTATTGGTGTTGAAGAGACGGTTCATCGTATTGAAAAGGTGATTAAGCTTCATACTTTATAATTAGTCTATTTAAAATAAACTTATGGAAAGATATATGACAAAAACTATTTTTAGAGAGTATGATATAAGAGGTATCTTTGAAAAAGAACTTAATGAGCAGAGTGTTAAGCTCATTGGTTATTTTTTAGGAAAGAAAATTAAAGCATTAGGTGGTGTGGTCTCTATAGGGTATGATGCCAGAACCCACTCACCTATTTTACGAGACTATTTAGCTTCAGGGTTAAATTATGCAGGGTGTAGCGTACTTGATATGGGTATGGTCGCTACACCTGTAAACTACTTCTCAAACTATGTAAACCCCTTAAATATAAAAGAGTCTATTACTGCTTCAGTGATGATTACAGGTTCTCATAATCCTAGTGAGTATAATGGTTTTAAAATAACACTGGATAAAAGTCCATTTTTTGGAGATGATATCTATGCATTAGGTGATGAAACTATTGCTAATTCTACGGTTAAAATCCCTAATAATACTGCTTGTATAAAAATTGATACCAAATCACAATACATTGACTATATGGTTGAATCTTTTTCGCACCTTAAAGGGATGAATAAAAAAATTATTATTGATTGTGGTAATGGAGTTGCCGATACAGTGATTACTGAGATATTTAATAGACTTGAGTTAGACTATAAAGGCTTGTATCTTGAGCCTGATGGAACATTCCCAAACCATCACCCTGACCCTTCTGTAGAGAAAAATCTAGTAGATGTTAAAGCCTTACTAGAAAAAGAGGGTGACATCGCTTTTGCTTATGATGGTGATGCTGATAGAATAGCTGTTCTAACACACAAAAACAATGTTAAAGGTGATCAAATGGCACTGCTCTACTCTATGAAAATGGAGAACCCAACGGTTATTGGGGAGGTGAAGTGTTCACAGGTGATGTATGATGAGTTAGAGCGTCGTGGTGCTAAAGCGATTATGTATAAAACAGGTCACTCTAATCTGAAGGTTAAAATGAAAGAGACAGGTGCAGAGTTAGCTTGTGAAGTGAGTGGGCATATTTTCTTTAAACATCGTTACTTTGGATACGATGATGCAATCTATGCTACACTGCGAATGTTAGAGCTTATTCAAGAGGGAATTGACCTTGATGAAGAGATTGCTAAACTTCCTAAAGTGTTTTCAACAGAAGAGATAAAGGTTGAGACAACGGAAGAGGAGAAGTTTGCTATCGTGGCTAAATTAAAAGAGTTACTTCAAAATCCTCCTTCTGATTTTCCAAAAATTTTGAATATTATTGATGTTGATGGGGTAAGAATCAACTTTGAAAAGGGCTGGGGATTGGTTCGTGCGAGTAATACTACGCCTGTTTTGGTTACACGGTTTGAATCAACCGATAAGGCTTTAGCCAAAGAGTATGAAGAGAAAGTTAATGCATTGATCCAAAGAGCTAAAGATGAAAAGTAAAATTCTTAAAAAAGGTACAATAAAGTGATAAAAAAATGTCTATTCCCAGCTGCAGGATATGGAACACGTTTCCTTCCAGCAACCAAAGCAACCCCGAAAGAGATGCTTCCCATTTTAACCAAGCCATTAATTCAGTATGGAGTTGAAGAGGCAGTAGAAGCTGATATTCATACGATGGCAATTATCACAGGTCGGGGAAAACGTGCCATAGAGGATCATTTTGATATCTCTTATGAGTTGGAACATCAGATTAAGGGTGGAAGTAAAGAGCAGCTGCTTAATGAGATTCGAGGGCTTATCAAGCAGTGTACCTTCTCTTATACCAGACAGATAGAGATGAAAGGTCTTGGTCATGCTATCTTGACGGGCGAGACACTGATTGGTAAAGAGGCTTTTGCTGTAGTATTGGCCGATGATTTGTGTTATTGTGAAGAGGAGGGGGTATTGGCACAAATGGTGGAGGTGTATGAGAAGTATCAATGTTCTGTGATTGCAATTCAAGAAGTTCCTGAAGATCAAACCTATAAATATGGAGTGATTGATGGAAAACTGGTAGATGGAACAGATAATACCTATAGAGTTGCTAATATGGTTGAGAAGCCTGAGCCAGAAGAGGCACCAAGTAATTTAGCCATTATTGGAAGATATATTTTAACCCCTGATATTTTTGATATTTTACGTGAAACCAAACCAGGTAAAGGTGGAGAGATACAGATTACGGATGCACTGTTGTCACAAGCAAAAGAGGGGCGAGTTATTGCCTATAAATTTAAAGGAAAACGTTTTGATTGTGGTTCTGTAGATGGATTTGTAGAGGCTACAAATTGGTTTTATGATAAAATGTAAGAAGAAGGCTTTCTGCCTTCTTCTTACGAATTCTCTCTACTATCTACAGTAATAACCGTATGAACATTTCCTCTAGGATTATAGTCAGCAACGACTCTTATCCATTTAGGTTTTAAGTTCTTAGATAGAGTGTCAAAAATTTCATTAGCAGAGTTCTCATGAGAGATATGTCTGTTCATAAAGCTGTTGATATAGAGTTTCAAAGCCTTCAGTTCAATAACCTTTTCATCTGGACAATAACTTAGTTTGATAGTTGCAAAATCAGGATAGCCAGAACGTGGACATTTACACATAAACTCTGGTAGTTCTATATCTATGGTATACGCTTTTTTATGCTCATTTGGCCAGTAGTTCTCTGCTAGGTTTATGTCAAAGTTGACAATCTCTTGTTCACCGTATTTTATCATTATATTTCCTATTTTTGATTTGTATGATTGTTGTAGCGTGGTGCATTCTTGCCCACGGAGGTATTTTAATATTTATTTGTCGTGGGTAATAATACCCACGCTACTAAACATCTAAATGTTTTACATCTTTAGCATGGGTCTCAATATAAGCACGACGAGGTTCAACTTCATCACCCATAAAGAGTACAAAGGTATCACTTGCTACTTCATCATCATTAATTACCACTTTTAGTAGTCGTCTATCTTCAGGGTTCATGGTGGTCTCCCACAGTTGTTCAGGGTTCATCTCACCTAGACCTTTATATCGTTGAATGTATGCCCCTTTTTTCGCTGAGTCTTCAACTACTTTTAAAAGTTCAAGTATATCTTTTGCTTTGTACTCTTGGGTTATTCTATCTTGTATTTTCTGATTTAAGTAGATAGCTTCATTGTAGTGAGGACTTGTAAAGAGATTATCATCAATAATTAACTCTTCAAGTCCATCATTGGTCTGAACAAAGAGTTGAATAAGCTCTTCATTTACAGTTTTATTTAAAATATTATAGCCTAGCTCAGTAATATACGCTTCTATACTCTTGAAGAGGGTCTCATTATCAGTAGAGATAACATCAGGATTTTCAATCATATGACGCACCACTTCAGGTAGGGCAAACCGTTTCTCTATTTCAGCTAAAGAGGTTTTATAGTAAGCTACCAGTTTAAAGAGTTCTGTTAAATCAGTTTTACCCATAGTCTCAGACTCTAAAACATCTATACCATGTTCGATTAAGAAGTCATTAAGAGCTTTATCATCTTTAAGATAGGTCTCATTTTTCCCTTTTTTGTATCGGTAAAGTGGTGGTTGAGCAAGGTACAAGTAACCATTTTCAATCACTGGTTTTAAAAATCTGTAGAAGAAGGTCATAAGCAGTGTCTGAATGTGACTACCATCAACATCGGCATCGGTCATGATAATGACTTTATGGTAACGCAACTTATCTTCGTTAAACTCTTCACCAATTCCACAACCTAGAGCTGTAATCATATTTTTAATCTCATCAGATTTTAAAATCTTCTCAATACGAGCTTTTTCAACATTTAAAATCTTACCCTTAAGAGGTAAAATTGCTTGAAAAACTCTGTCACGACCCTGTTTTGCTGAACCACCAGCAGAGTCCCCTTCCACCAGATAAATCTCTGAGATTTCAGGGTCTTTACTTTGGCAGTCTGCTAACTTTCCAGGAAGGGTTCCAATGCTCATAGAGTCTTTTCGTTTGACTAAATCTTTAGCACGTTTAGCAGCGTCACGACCACGAGCAGCGAGTAAAATTTGTGCCATAATGGCTTTTGCCTCTAAAGGGTTCTCTTCGAGGTATTTGTTAAAACTCTCAGAGAAGAACTTTTGAACCAAAGGTCTAACATAAGAAGAACCCAACTTCCCTTTGGTTTGCCCCTCAAATTGTGGTTCAGGAACACGCACAGAGACAATGGCGATAAGACCTTCTTTACAGTCATCGCCTGTAATTTTGGTGCCTTTCTCTTTGGCATTGGCATTTTTGGAGATGTAGCTAGACATAGAACGGGTAAGTCCTGCTCTAAATCCTGCTTCATGCGTACCACCATCAGCTGTTTTAATATTATTTACAAACGAGAGTGACTTTTCAGAGTCAGCATCACAATACATCAAAGCGATATCTATCTCAATGTCATCAGATTTACCTTGAAAAAATTGTGCAGAGGAGAGGGCTTCTTTGGTGTTCATATCTTCAACAAACTGTTGAATTCCTCCCTCAAAATGGTAAAGCTCTTTGGTTCCATCACGCTCATCTCTGAAATCAATGGTGATTTTTGGGTTCAAGTAGGCAAGTTCTTTGAATCTCTTCATTAAAATCTCTTTTTGGAAAGTAGTACTCTCCGTAAAGATAGTGTCATCAGCCCAAAACTCTATACGTGTACCTTTTTTACGGGTATTGCCTGTAATAGCTAAAGCTTCTTGGGGAATACCTTTTTCAAAGGATTGCTCATGAATATTTCCATCACGGTTAACGGTTAGTTTTAAATCTTTTGAGAGGGCATTTACAACTGATACCCCAACTCCATGAAGACCACCAGAGACTTTATAGGTGTCTTTGTCAAACTTACCACCAGCATGAAGTACGGTTAGTACAACCGTTGCTGCTGAGATTTTCTCAGTAGGGTGTTCAGCTACAGGAATACCACGACCATTATCTTCAACAATTGCCGAACCCTCTTTAGTTAAAGTGACTTTAATGGTATCACAAAACCCTGCCATCGCTTCATCTATCGAGTTATCAACAACTTC
>JAHZJZ010000264.1 GCA_022600655.1 Campylobacterota bacterium
AGATAGACAGCAGTAGTATTTATGATATCGAAGAGAGCAACAGTATCTCAACCGAAGAGTCTTTAGGAAAAGGTGAAAAGAGTATAGCGTTAAAAAATGGAATTTATGAAATATCTGCAGAAGATTGGAGTGGGCATGTTAAAGTTGAGGTTTTAGAGCTTTTTCAATAGAAGCCGTTAAATTTTTACTTACCCCTACTTCTTGTGCAAAATGTTTCCATTTTTTAACAGCTGCTATAACTTGGTTTATAATAACATCTGCATTTTTAATGTGATGTTTTTTAGCAAGAGCCAGTAGATGTTTTTTAGTTGGCTTCTTACCTTCTCCCATATAAGTTAGGCTATGCTCTCCACCTGGACCACTTGAAAAGGTAATATCATAGACAGGAGAGAAGAACCACACACCTTTTGCATTCATGATAAATGAAAAGTTTTTATCGTGGTCATCACGGTTGTGTGAAAAAAGATTAAAACATGCCAGTCGAAAAACTTTCTCTTGCTCTTTTACATTTTTTGTTAAATGTAAAGTCAAAGATAAAAGGTCATCGTAGTCAAGTGAGGGGTAACGAAAATCGCTGTGTACTAATCCAGCCAAAGAGTGCATATGAAAACGTTCATCTTGTTTTCGGTCAAAACGCTCACAAGCAAAATAGCTTCCTTTTTTTCCTCTTAAGAGTGTGGTCTTAGGCATCTCTATTTTTGCTTCTCTTGCCATAAGACTGTAGGCGTACTCTACTTTACCTATCTCTTGAGTATCTAAAGAAGATGCAAACTTTACCATCCAATGACTATAACCCTTTTTTAGAGTTTGTAGACCATGAATAATCTCACTAGTTTTTTCATTTAACTGAATGAGTGCTTTGGGTCTGGCTCCACCAGAAGAACCACCAAGAGCTAGAAGTTCATCTACCATATAGTCAGAGCTACCTTCTAAAATCTCTTGTGAACTCACTGCTAGTTCATCTAAAACAATCTCCCCAATTTGCTTTTCATTATGCTCATACTCAGGTTCATAACTTAATGCTCCCATGGCATAATTACCCACATAGACAAAACGTTGAAGTGCTGTAATGTTTTTATGATTTACACCCAAACGTGCCAAATGTCTGTCCATAAGTAAACGCCCCCAACCATCAGGGAGTGAGTCATTAAAGAGCCCCCATAAACCATCAAAATGTCTCTCTTCACAAGTAAATACACCCTCTTGTAAAGGCAATTTATAGGGTGAGAGTTCTAAACCCATTTTCAAAAAAGAGGCTTCATACTCAAAGTAGATATTTCGATTTTTATAAGCAAGGCGACCTACTTTATGTTTTTTGGAACCAAGATTTAAAAAGACGGTTACAAGATTTACAGAACTTATCATGCTTTTCTACCTCGTTTGGGCTTTTTCTCTTCAAGTAGAATTTCATCTAACGTTTGGGGTTGTTTTAGAGGTTTGGAACAGATAGACTCAAATTCATGAAGGGCATCTAAAATGAGGGCTATTTTAAGAAGAGACTCTAAAGAGATTTGTCCTGTACTTTCAAAACGTTTTAGAGAACCAAGACTTACACCTGAGCGTTTTGAAAGAGCATCTTGCGTGTATCCAATTTCAAGTCGTCTTGCTTTAAAATTGTCTCGTATGATTAAAAGTATATCATCTGAAGTTTTCGATATAAAAGATAACATATTATCTCCTAATAAAGTATTTTAAACTTTATGGTTTATATATTATCTATTATATCTAATTAGAATTTAATAGTTCTTAAATAATTTAACGCCCATGCACTTCCATAAACGCTTCAAAGTCACCCTCAAAGTCTATAATGGTTCCATCCTCATTGATTTTAATAATTCTGTTTGCAAAAGCATCAATTAGTTCTCTATCGTGAGAGACACAAATAACCCCACCTTGGTAGTTGTGTAGTGCTTCACCAAGAGCAATAATCGCCTCTAAGTCCAAGTGGTTGTTTGGCTCATCCATAACTAAGAAGTTTGCTGAATCCATCATCATTTTACTAAGCATAACACGGTGTTTCTCTCCACCTGAACAAGCACCAACCTCTTTACTTTGCTCTTCACCAGAGAATAACATACGACCTAAACATTTTCGTATCTCATCAATATGCCATTTTGGGTCATAACCTTGTATCCACTCATATAGCTTTTCAGTTCCTATAACCATATCGGTTGCATTTTGAGGGAAGTAGGTTGTAGTTACGGTTTGTCCCCAGTTAAAAGAACCATTATCAGCTGGAAGATTTTCCATAATAATCTCTAAAAGTGTAGACTTTCCTACACCATTTCCACCGATAATGGCGATTTTATCACCTGCTTCTACTTTAAATGAAATGTCCGTAAAGACTTCCAAATCATCATAAGACTTTCCAAGATTTTTAATTTCTAAAATCTCATTACCTAAATCTCTATGAGGTTTAAACATAATCGATGGATCTCTTCTTGAAGAGAGTTTAATCTCTGAAACATCCAGTTTATCAAGTTGTTTCTGTCTTGAAGTAGCCTGTTTAGCTTTGGAAGCATTTGCCGAGAATCGTGCAATAAACTTCTCTAGCTCCTCTTTCTCTTTTGAAGCTTTGGCATGGTCTGTCTGTGCCTGTTTTGCGATGAGGTTTGCAGCGATGTACCAATCATCATAGTTTCCTGTAAACTCACGAATATTTTGGAAATCCAAATCTAAAATATGGGTTACAACGTTGTTCAAGAAGTGTCTATCGTGAGAGATAACCACCATCACACCCTCATGACGCTTCAACTCACGCTCCAACCATGCGATGGTCTCAATATCTAGTGAGTTGGTAGGCTCATCGAGTAGTAAAATATCTGGTTTTAAAAAGAGTACTTGTGCTAATAAAATCTTTACTTTATCTCCACCTGTAAGCGAAGACATAAGGTCACCATGAACTTCTGCTGGGAAACCAAGTGCTTCAAGTAGTTTCTCTATTTTAACATCTGACTCATACGTTGGGTCTTCATCAGCACAAATCATCTCAAGCTCTCCAAGACGATTGTTAACTTTATCATCTTCAAAATCACCTGTCATATAAAGCTCTTCTTTCTCTTTTTGAGCATCATAAAGCTTTTTATTTCCATACAAAACTGCATCGGTCAAGGTAAAATCTTCAAAGGCATAGTGGTTCTGACTTAAGACACCCATTCTAAGACCTGGTTGCATCTGAACTTCACCATCGGTCTGCTCTATCTCACCAGAAAGTATTTTTAAAAAAGTTGACTTCCCTGCTCCG
>JAHZJZ010000265.1 GCA_022600655.1 Campylobacterota bacterium
GCACTCAGGCCCTCACTAAAAAACACATAAAATGTTATCACTTTCTAGCTGTAATGATGATGATGTAGATTTATTAAATTGATGAGTTTCTTCTATCAAGGGCTCATTTATTAAATAAACTCAATATAAAGGAGAAAATGTGAAAATTACAAATTTAAGTCTTGCAGCAATCGCTGCTGTAGGTATGATGAGTGTTGCAAATGCTGAGGTTACAAGTGAGTTAAGTGGTAATGCTAAGATTTGGTATGAGACAGCTGATAAAGATATCTCAGGTTCTGACGGGTTGTTCCATCAAAGTACTGCTAGTGGTCAAGCTGCTGTTTCTGTTGAAGCAAAAGGTAATGCTGGTGCTTTAGGGTATGGTTTAAAGTATACAGCGGTTGATACACTTGGTCTTGAGAATAACCTTGTTTCAGCATTAAGAGCAACTAAAGGTGCTGCTGATCCATTTGGAACTGCACATTGGGCTGAAAAAGCTTTTATTACTTATAAAATGGGTAATACTTTAGCAAAAATTGGTCGACAACACCTTGATACACCTTTAGCATTTACTGAAAAATGGAATGTTTCGGCTAACTCATTTGATGCAGCTGTTTTAGTAAACTCTGATATTGAAAATGTAACATTAATTGGTGCTTATGTTGGTAGAGGAAATGGTGGAAATGGTGTTGGAGCAGCGGGTCTTCCAGGTTTTAGTACTGTGCAAGCTAATGGTAACTTTGATACATTTGGTGCGGATGGGGCATACGTAGCAGCAGCTTTAATTAAACCAGCTGACAATATGGGTGTTAATGCTTGGTATTACAATGTTCAAAAAATTGCAGATGCAATGTGGTTAGATGCAAACTATGCTGTGGCTGGTGTAAACTTAGGAGCTATTTATGCTCAGATGATGCCAAAAGGTGAGGGTGAAGATACTCCTGCATTTGCTGTTAAAGCTGGTTCAAAAATAGGTCCTGTAGATGTATTTGCTGCATATAGTTCAGTAGATGAAGATGGTGCATTGCCTGTAGCAAACGTAGCAACAGGTTTCAAGAAAACAAAGCTTCCAACAGCTGGTGTTTATAACGATGGTGTGATTGTAGCTCAGCCTGGTTCTGATGCATTTAAAATTAAAGCTGGTATGCCAGTAGGGCCAGTTAAGGTAACTGCTCAGTACATTTCAAATTCAAATGATAAGAATCAGGGTGTAGAAGCTGATGAGATTGATTTAATTATTGGTACAAAAATTGCAGATGTTAATGTCAAAGCTTTATATATTAATAGAGATTTTGGTGCTAAGGATTCTGTAGATCATCAAAATATACGTGTTATCGCAGGAATTGATTTCTAAGATAAATTTAGAAATATAGAGGGCATTAAGTTCTCTACTCCACCTTTAAGAGGTGGAGCTTTTATCAAACCTCACATTTCCCAGAACCACAACCTCTACCACTTACATGAAATATAGAAGTATAATGACAGTTTTTACACTCAAATGTTAACATCTTAGGTCCACTACATCCTGTACTTCGTTGGTCGGCTAGTTCAATAGCTGGTTGGTGACACTTGGGGCAGATACCTCGCTCTATGGCAAGTAGTTGTGCTTTTTTCTCTTTCATAAAATAGATATAACTGACAACCAGCCCTATAATTACAATTAGTAAAAAAAACAGCAGATAAAAATTCATGGTAGATACTCCTTGAGTTGTTGTTCGAGTTCTCTGTAGTTTGGACAATACTTCTCTACCTCTTGCCAAAAGGCTTTTTGGTGATGTTTATGTCGTATGTGAGAGAGCTCATGAATGATGATGTATTGTATCACATCTAAAGGTAGTTTTAGAGTATGGGTGTTGAATGAGAGTCGGTTTTTTGTTGAACAGCTACCCCATTGTCGTTTGGTTCTTCTAAATGTGATTGCAGTAGGTTTGAGTGACATTTGTTGTGCTTGATGTGTGACTAGATTAGGTATTAGTTTTTTCGCTTCAACTTTATAAAAATCATCTACTAGTTTCAAAAAAGTTGTCTGATTCTCTTCTTTAGCATACAGATGTAATCCATGATGTGTATCAAAAGTGTAATAAGAACTTTTCTGTATAATGGAGAGGTTAATCGGGTAGGGCTTTCCTAAAAAGTAAACTTCTTCATCTCTTTTCTTAAAGTTTGGAACTTTCCCTTTTTTAGCATGGTGTTTTGCTTTGGCTTCTTTTATCCAAACTCTTTTTTTATGGAGTAGTTGCTCTATGGCATAGGTAGAGGTTTTTGGGGACTTAACAATCAGTTCACCAAATTCATTAATAGTCAAATGTATATATTTGAGTTTGGGATTGATAATGTGTTTGTATCTTGGGGTAACGAGTTGATGAATCATGAAGTATTGTATCAAGTAAATTGTTAAAATTCATCATAGCTGAGCTTAGCTTAATCGCAATATAATGTAGTTTCGATATTATAAATATAACATTAAAGAACTATTTTTATAACTTTTTTATATAAGTTAAACTTAAATTGATGAGGAGAGATAATAGATGAAGTTAGAGTGTTACCCGTGTAAAGAGGGGTTGTATGACCCAGAGTTTGAACATGATGCTTGTGGTGTAGGGTTTGTTGCGCACCTAAAAGGGAAACAGTCACATGACATTGTTTCTAAAGGGCTGGAACTCTTAGCTAATTTAGAACATAGAGGGGCTGTAGGAGCTGAGAAGAATGCTGGTGATGGGGCTGGTATTTTGACACAGATGCCAGATAAATTTATGCGTCGAGTGGCTAAAGAGGCAGGAATCAAAGAGGAGTTACCAGCATTTGGTTCTTATGGTGTTGGGGTGGTGTATATTCCACGAGACCCAGCAGCGTACAGTGAGACACAGAGTATTGTCGAGCAGTGTATAGAAGAGTTGGGTCAAGAGTGTTTAGGTTGGCGAAGAGTTCCTACATGCAATGATTCTTTAGGGGAGAGTGTTAAAGCAACAGAGCCTATTGTTAAACAAGTGTTTATTAAAAAGGCTGATGATATTGATACCGATGCTTTTGAGCGAAAGTTATTTGTTATACGAAAATACACACAAGCCAGAGTGACTGCTTCTCCAATTAGAGGCACAAGTTACTTTTACATGCCCTCTATGTCGCATAAGACCATTTCGTATAAAGGTCAGTTGATTACCGAGCAGTTACCTCTCTATTTTGCAGATTTAAATGATGAAGATTATGAGTCAGCCATTGCCTTGGTACACAGTCGTTTCTCAACCAACACTTTTCCTTCATGGCCTTTGGCTCAACCTTTTAGATACATCGCTCACAACGGAGAGATTAATACGCTAAGAGGTAACATCAACTGGATGAAAGCTCGAAAATCACTGTTGCGTTCAAAACTTTTTAGCAGTGATGAATTGGATAAAATCTACCCGTATTTAATTAATGAAGCCAAAGGAAGTGACAGTTCCGTACTGGACAATGTTATAGAGCTGTTGACCTTAGCAGGTCGTTCACTGCCTCACGTAATGACCATGATGATTCCTGAAGCGTGGAGAGATGATGAGATGACTCCTGAACGACGGGCTTTTTATGAGTATCATGCGACTTTTATGGAGCCTTGGGATGGTCCAGCTTCGGTTGCCTTTACCGATGGAAAGTTTATTGGTGCGACACTGGACAGAAATGGTTTACGACCGTCACGATACTCATTGACCAAAGATGATATTGTGGTAATGGCTTCAGAGCAGGGGGCGTTAGAGTTTCCTAGTGAAGATATTGTTTTAAAAGGTCGACTACAACCAGGAAAAATGTTTTTAGCCGATTTAGAGCAGGGTAGAATTATCTCTGATGATGAGATAAAAGAGCAGATAGCCCAAGAGCATCCTTATGAAGAGTGGATAGAGAATCAGAAGATAAACTTAGATGATTTAGCACTTAACCGAGAGGTCAAACAGCCAAACCATGAGACGGTTCTACAGCGACAAAAGTGTTATGGCTATACGATAGAAGATTTAAAAACTGTTATTACTCCGATGGTTAATGATGCTTATGAAGCGACAGGTTCAATGGGGAATGATGCCTCTTTGGCTGTTCTCTCTCATCGTTCAATTAACCTCTATAACTATTTTCATCAGCTCTTTGCACAGGTGACCAACCCACCAATTGACCCAATACGAGAAGAGTCAGTGATGTCTTTGACCTCGTATATTGGTTCACAAGGAAACCTTTTTCAAGAGGTAGATGAGAAGCGAAACTTTATTAAGCTCTCTTCACCTATCTTGACCAATATTCAGCTTGAAAAACTACGAGGGGTAAGTCGTTTTAACTTTAAGTCAAAAACCATAAAAATACTCTTTGATGCTACCAAAGAGGGTGATATGAAAGATGCCTTAGAGCGAGTCAAAGAGGAGGCTTCTATAGCTGTTAATGATGGCTATCAGGTGATTATTCTCTCGACTCGTGGGGTAAGTGAAACTTTAGCACCTATTCCTACGCTGTTGGCAACGAGTGCAGTGCATCAGCACTTGACTGAGCAAGGAACCCGAACCAGTTGTGGATTGGTCATTGAGTCGGCTGAGCCTAGAGAGATTCACCATTTTGCAACACTGATTGGGTATGGAGCCAATGCGATTAATCCATTTTTAGCATTTGAGACCATAGAAGATATGCGAACACGAAATCTTACACGTGAAGATTTAAGCCAAGAAGAAGCCGTAGAGAACTACATCAAAGCTGTGGGCAAAGGGATTTATAAAATCATGTCTAAAATGGGTATCTCTACCATTCGTTCCTATACAGGAGCTCAGATATTTGAAGCTGTGGGACTGAGTGAAGAGCTAGTAGAGAGCTACTTCAAAGGGACACCTTCAAGAATTAGTGGAATTGATATTGATACCTTAGAGCAAGAGACACTGCTTTGTCATGAGTTGGCTTATCCAAAACAGATAATTGAGTCTAACGACTTAGGCGTTGGTGGGCAGTACGCTTACCGACAACGAGGGGAGAACCATTTGCTCTCTGCTGAAAATATCTTTTTGTTACAACAAGCAACGAAACATGACGACTATAAGGTTTTTAAACAGTATAGTAAAACGGTTGATGAGACCAATGAAGAGTTTATTACCCTTAGAGGTCTGTTGGATTTCAAAAAGCAAAGACCGATTGATATTGATGAGGTTGAACCGATTGAAAACATTATGACCCGTTTTGCCACAGGGGCGATGAGTTACGGTTCTATTTCACAAGAGGCACATGAGACTTTGGCTATTGCGATGAACAGCATAGGAGCCAAGAGTAATACAGGTGAGGGTGGTGAAAATGCTGCCCGTTTTGGTACCGATAAAAACTCTAAAATCAAACAGGTAGCTTCTGGACGATTTGGGGTAACAGCCAACTACTTGGTGAATGCCGAAGAGCTTCAGATTAAACTGGCTCAAGGGGCAAAACCAGGTGAGGGTGGTCAGCTTCCTGGGCATAAGGTCGATGAGATTATTGGAGCGACCAGACACTCAACTCCAGGGGTTGGGCTTATTTCCCCACCACCACACCATGATATCTATAGTATTGAAGATTTAAAACAGCTTATTCATGACTTGAAGAACTCCAATAAAAATGCAAGAATTAACACCAAACTGGTTTCAGAAGTTGGGGTAGGCACCATTGCAGCTGGGGTAGCAAAAGCTTACTCTGATGTGGTACTCATCTCAGGGTACGATGGTGGAACAGGAGCCAGTCCTCAAACCTCTATTAAACATGCTGGACTTCCTTGGGAGCTTGGATTAGCAGAGACACACCAAACTTTGGTTAAAAATGGTCTACGAGGTCGAATTGTAGTGCAGACAGATGGTCAGTTACGTTCGGGTCGAGATATTGCTATTGCGACGCTACTGGGTGCTGAAGAGTGGGGAATCGCGACTTCAGCGTTGATTGTTGAAGGGTGTATTATGATGCGTAAGTGTCACCTCAATACCTGCCCTGTAGGAATCGCTACACAAGATAAAGATTTACGTAAAAAGTACACAGGAAAACCTGAACATGTGGTGAATTTTGTGAAGTTCTTAGCGATGGAACTTCGAGAGATTATGGCAGAGCTTGGATTTAAAACCGTTAATGAGATGGTCGGTCGTGTCGATAAACTTAAAGCCAAAGAGGGTATAAAACACTGGAAAGCGAAACATCTACAGCTTGATAAACTGCTCTATAGAATGTATGTGCGAGAAGAGGACAATACCTTTAGAAACATGGAGCAGAATCACGGTATAGATGAGGCGTTAGACAATGAACTCATTGCGTCTATGCAAGAGGCGATTGAGACCAAGAAGCCACTTAGAAAAGAGATACGTTTACGAAACATTAACCGAACGGTTGGAACCATGCTTTCAGCAGAGATGACCCGAAAATATGGTGAAGAGGGGCTTCCTGATGATACCATACACATTAAAGCCAATGGTACGGCAGGGCAGAGTTTTGGAGCGTTTGTTAACTCTGGAATTACCTTTGAAGTCGAGGGTGATGCCAATGATTACTTTGGAAAAGGGCTTTGTGGGGGTAAATTAATTCTCTACCCACCAAGCAACTCTACTTTTGATTCTAACAGCACGGTTATTTTAGGAAATGTGGCGTTCTATGGGGCGACCAGTGGTGAGTCGTATATTTATGGAATGGCTGGTGAGCGTTTCTGTGTAAGAAACTCTGGAGCTAAGGTGGTGGTTGCGAGTATTGGTGACCATGGTTGTGAGTACATGACAGGTGGTCGTGTGGTGATTTTAGGTGAGATAGGTAAAAACTTCGCTGCTGGTATGAGTGGAGGAATCGCCTATGTGTATGATAAAGATGATGCCTTTGCACAGCGTATTAACCAAGAGATGGTTGACCTAGATAGAATCGAAGAGGATGCTGATGAGGTACGAACTATGATTGAAGAGTACATCAAACATACAGGCTCTAAAGAGGCGTATAGCATTTTAGAAAATTGGGAAGTGAACAAGTCAAAATTTATAAAAGTGATGCCAAGAGACTATAAACGGGTCTTAGCAGAACAAAAAGCAAAACAAGCAGAGGAGGTTTAAGATGGGAAAAGTAACTGGATTTAAAGAGTATAAACGAAAAAACTTTACACTGGCTCCTGTTGAAGAGCGAATCAAACACTATAATGAGTTTATTACCCCTTTAAGTGAAGAGGAGACCAAAGAGCAGGGTGCTAGATGTATGGATTGTGGTATTCCATTTTGTCATAGTAACTATGGTTGTCCTGTAGGAAATAATATTCCTCAATTTAATGACCAAATCTATAGAGGAGAGTGGGAGGCTGCCTTTAGAACGTTGATGAGTACCAATAACTTTCCAGAGTTTACAGGTCGTGTTTGTCCTGCACCATGTGAGACAGCATGTGTATTGGGACTTAATCAGACAGCTGTTGGGATTAAAAACATAGAGTACTCTATTATAGAAAGAGCTTATGAAGAGGGGTGGATACAACCTCAAATACCAGCCTATAGAACAGGTAAAAAAGTAGCCATTATTGGAAGTGGACCAGCAGGATTAGCAGCTGCCAATCAGCTTAATAAAGCAGGACACAGTGTTACGGTTTATGAGAAAGACTCACGTATTGGTGGGCTTTTACGTTATGGTATTCCTAACTTTAAACTGGATAAACTAAAAGTAGTACAACGACGTGTAAACCTTATGCGTGAAGAGGGCATAGAGTTTATTACTGATGCGAATGTTGGGGTAGATGTCTCGATTAAAACGCTTCAAGAGAGTCATCATGCAGTGGTCATTACCACAGGAGCAGGAAATCCAAGAGATTTACCTATAGAGAATCGTGATGCCAATAACATTCACTTTGCCATGGAGTTTTTATCACAAAACAATAGCCGTGTAGAGGGTGAAAAGTTTTCAGAAGAGCAGAGTATTTTGGCAACAGACAAACATGTAGTGGTCATCGGTGGAGGTGACACAGGAAGTGACTGTGTTGGAACTTCACGAAGACAAGGAGCCAAAAGCATTACCCAAATAGAGTTAATGCCAAAAGCTCCAGATGAGCGAACCGAAGATATGCCATGGCCAACCTACCCAAGAGTCTTTAAACTCTCTACCTCTCAATCTGAAGGGTGTGAGCTGGACTTTTCTGTATTGTCAAAGTCATTTATAAAAGATGAAGACAACAATGTTATAGGCATTAACTGTGTTAGAATTGAATGGGAAGGCAGAGGGTTTAAAGAGATAGAGGGCAGTGAATTTGTACTCAAAGCTGATTTAATTCTGTTAGCCATGGGATTCCTTGGACCTCTACAAGAAGATGTGATAGAAGAGATAAGCCTAGAGACTGATGAGCGAAGCAATATTAAAACCACAGGCTATCAAACATCAATAGAGGGTGTTTATAGTGCAGGAGATAGCAGACGAGGGCAGTCGTTGGTGGTATGGGCGATTTATGAAGGGCGTGAATGTGCTGTAGAGGTTGATGCATTTTTGACAGGGCAGAAGAGTATGTTAAACCGTCGTTCTGCATCGCTTTGTGAAATTTAAAAAATGAAGTAATTTCATATTTAGTACCAAGTTTTATATTAGAATTTGAATGTATAAAAACAATTCAAAGGATATAAAAATGAAAACTATTTCATCATTCGTAGTACTTTTACTACTTCAGTCATCTTCATCATTTGCTTGTAAAGCACGTCTTTATCTGCAACGAAGTATGATTAACCACTTCTAATTTATAGAGAAGTCAAGTTCAAGGGTGGCTTCTCCTCTTCTATTTACTTCAAATTCACGTTAGGTTAACCTTTATAGAGTAATATAAAAAAATATTATATAAAGGGTTCTTATGTTAAAAAAGTTTTTCTATTCACTACTCTTCTCAAGTGTACTGTTATTGGCAGCTGATAGTGCTGAAGAGAATCAGACAAAAATCATTCTAAATAAGCTTAATATGCAAGATGATAAAGTTTACCTGATTGATTTTTTTGCTTCATGGTGTAAGTCATGTAAAAAAGAGTTGCCTCTTATCTCCAAAGTGCATAATGCTAAGTTGGTTGAGGTTATTGGTATTAATGTTGATAAAAAAAGAGAAGATGGTGAAGCTTTTGTCAAAGAGCTTGAGTTACCATTTCGAGTTATTTATGATGAAGATAAATCGTTTATAGAGGCATTTGACCCTATGGGATTTCCTGCTATGTATTATATGAAAAATGGTAAAATTTTAAATGTTGTTTTTGGTGCGGTAGATAGTGTCGATAAGAAGATAGCAGATGATTTAAAGGAGCTTCAAGAATGAGATTGATGATACAGATAGGGGTGCTTACTCTCACCTCCCTACTTTTTATGGGCTGTTCAGTGATAAAAGAGGTAAAGCCATGGGAGAAAGAGACCTTGGCTAAACCGATAATGCAGTTTGAGGGCTTACACCCTGAGGTGAGAAAGTTTGAGTCTCATGTTTACTTTTCAAAAGAGGCAACGCGTGGTGGTAATGGTGTGTCTGGTGGAGGTTGTGGATGCAATTAAAAAATAGTTATATTAAAATTTCAAAAGTTACAGCTTTCGCCATTGTAGCAAGTCAAGCTCTTTATGCTGAGAACTATGTGGCTGTGGAGTATCTGCAGTATGATGAAAATGAGAACCGTGTCTCGGTCTCTGCCCCAACACTGAGTGCCAGTTATGACATAGGTACAGACTATACAATTAAAGGTGACATTGTTTTTGACGCGGTAAGTGGAGCCACACCAACATGGCAACCTGATACCACTTCAGGAGCGAGTAAACGAGATAACTCTGGTGACTATACCTACAAAAACCAAGAGTTTGATGAGACCCGAACGGCGGCATCTCTTATGCTTACGACACGGTTTGAGAATCGTGATGAACTTAACACGGGTGTAGATATCTCAAGAGAGAGTGATTTTTATGGAAATACCCTTTCAGTTGAATATCTTCACTATACCGATGCGTCACATAATCAGTCTATAAATGTGGGTCTCTCTTATTCAGCTAATGAGATTCTATCATATGATTACGATACAGCCTCAGGAGCCTCTACTAAAGAGACCTCTACCAGTATTAATGTACAAGCAGGAGTGAGCCAAGTATTGTCAGAGTCATCCCTTATAAAAGCAGAAGCGTTTGCGATAAGTGATGATGGTTATTTGACCAACCCTCATGCTTTGGTGGTTAGAGACTACAACACAGCCGATCAAAAACTAACCAATGAGAATCGTCCCGACACACGAGTGGCTTATGGAGCCAATTTAAAATACATCACCCTATTAAATGATGATATTAGTTACAAAGTCAACTACCGTTTCTATACCGATGATTGGGATATTAACTCACATACCATAGAGAA
The DNA here is from genome assembly GCA_022600655.1 of Campylobacterota bacterium. GTDB lineage: Bacteria > Campylobacterota > Campylobacteria > Campylobacterales > Sulfurovaceae > UBA1140. The sequence goes on from JAHZJZ010000265.1 coordinate 10,295, forward strand.
TGATGTCTATTATGCTATGAATAAACAGTTTACTTTTGGAGTGGGACTCAGGTACTACACCCAAACTGAAGCGGAGTTTTATAATGGCTCAAAAGATTATTTTACCAACCAAGAGTTCGCTTCAAGTGATGAACGCTTAAGTGATTTTGATGCGTTTACCTATAAAGCCTCGGTTGATTTTAAACAGAATGATAAAATTAGTTATAATTTAGGTGGAGCGTTCTATTCTCAATCAACGGGATTAGATGCGACGATGATTACCACAGGAATTAAGTATCGATACTAAACACCATATTTATAAATTCACGGTGATGACCTCACCGTGTGAAGTGCATATCTTTTGTGATGACCCCAATCGTTCACGAAAGGTTGCTGCTAAAATTTTAGAAAATTCTAAAATTTTAGAGAATAAATATAACTTCTATAACCCCAACTCTTTTCTCTCTGCAATCAATCAGCGTCAAGTTGAACAGCTTGATGTGCAAACCAAAGATTTATTAAGTAGAGCAAAACTTTTTTATAGCAGAACAGAGGGTATTTTTGATATTACCATGGGAACACTTAGCTCTAGTCGGAAACATAAAAGTCTTAGTCAAGTTCAAGAAGAGGAGCAACGACTACTCCCCTTTGTAGGCGTAGAGCATTTTAAAATTAAAAAAAATAGAATCATTTTTGACAATCCCCATACACTTATAGATTTAGGAGGATTTGTCAAAGAGTTTGCAGTAGACCTTGCTGTAAAAACACTCAAGAAAGAGAAGATAGCTTCAGCACTGATTAACTTTGGTGGTGATATTTATGCCTTAGAAGCTAAGCCTAGTGGAGAGCCATTTTCTGTAGGCATTAAAAACCCTCTAAATCCAGCAGAGTATATTACTAAAGTAGCTTTACAAAACCAAGCGTTAACAACATCTGCTTCATATGAACGGAGCCAAGTTATTGAGGGGAAAAGTTATTCGCATATTATTCATAAAGAAGCATTGCAGAGTAAAGTTATCTCCGCAACGGTTATCTCTTCATCTGTTGTAGAGTCAGGAGTCTACTCCACAGCACTGATGATTAAGCCAACGCTTCAAACTTCATTGCAGAAGATTTTGATTGATAATAAATTAAATATACATAAGGAGTAGGGCATGACACAACACAATATTTTACTATTAGAAGATGACCTACAACTTAGCGATACCATTAGACAGTTTTTAAACTACTCAGGGTATCAGGTTTTTCAAGCGTATGATGCTCTTCAAGCCAAAGATATTGTCTATGAACAGGCGATTGATTTGATGCTTTTGGATGTCAAAGTTCCTCACCAAAATGGCTTTGAGTTTTTAAAAGAGTTACGAACTGGAGCCAATCGTACTCCTGCTATTTTTATAACCTCGCTTAACTCTGTTGATGATGTTAGCACAGGGTTTGATAGTGGTGGCGATGACTATATTCGTAAACCTTTTGCCCTTAAAGAGCTATTGCTACGAGTTGAAGTGTTGTTAAAGCGTCACTTTGGAACCCATGAAGAGCAGTTAGATTTAGGGAATGGATACCGATTTGATATTAAAGGGCTTTTTTTAACACAGAAAGATAAAAAGGTGGCTCTGAAAACCAAAGAGGCAAAACTCTTAGCACTCTTTTTAAAAAACCCTAATGAACTCTTAAGTTATGAACGTATATTTGAGATATTATGGGAGTATGATGAAACGCCTAGTCAAGGAAGTCTTCGAGCTTATATCAATACCTTGCGTCATGCTTTGGGTAAAGAGAGAATTGTTACGGTTAAACATATGGGGTACCGTTATGTTACGTAGTGAACGACGCAGTTTTTTCCGTTTTTTAGCTATTTATTTGAGTTCTACATTTTTACTTTTTCTATTGACTACGGTGATTTTTTATCAGTATCAACGACACCATATTACTGATAGTCAAAACCTTGAACTTGAACGTGAAGAGGAGCGAATTGTCCAAGGCTTACATAAGTTGCATCAAAGTTATGAAGAGGATTTAATCTACCCTGATACTCTTTTTTTTGATTCAGTAATTTATGATGTTGATAAAGAGTATATTTTTGGTTCTTTTCAGCCTACAGAAGAGCCTAAATGGGAGCAGGAGTTCTATGCCAAAGGAGAGTATCTTTTTCATATGCATAAGATGGAGCCTTACTATATGGGAGCAGCTTATTTACTAGTACGTGCAAAACTAGATGAAGCACCTATCAAGAGTTTGCAGAAGACCTTAGTTGTTTTTTTATTGATAGCTGGACTCTTTTTCACTCTCTTAGGACTCTTTTTGGGTCGAATATTTATTAAGCCAATGCGTGAGTCACTTAATAAGCTTAACCATTTTATAGAAGATGCAACCCATGAGTTAAACACGCCGATTAGTACTATTTTAACCAATATAGAGCTACTTGAAACCCTTTATGATTGTGAGGGAAAAGAGGAGATGCGACGTATTGAGATAGCCTCAAAAACCTTAAGTCGTCTCTATGAAGATTTAAGTTATCTAAAGCTCAATCATGACTACTATCGACGGGTTGAGTCGTTAGATATGAGTCATCTGCTAGAAGAGAGGGTAGCC
>JAHZJZ010000266.1 GCA_022600655.1 Campylobacterota bacterium
GATGAGTTAAAAAAAGCAGAAGCCTCTTACCGTGAATCTTTAGAGATTACAAAAGCACTAGAACAGAAGAGTAAGAAAAAATATGCCAACAGTGTTGCATGGAACTTAACCAAACTTGCTCATACACATAAAGATTTGAATCAGACAGGGCTGTTTAAACAAGAGCTAGAAGAGGCAGAGAAGATATATCTTAAAAGTGTTAAGCTATTTAGAGGACTTGCACGTAAAAATCCAAAACTACACCAACAAAACTTAGCATGGTCACTTAATATGTTAGCCAATTTCTATTTGAATGAAAAAAGAGAACCCAAAAAATCTATTAAGCCACGAAAAGAGGCACTTGATATCTATAGAAAGTTGGTTAAAAAGAACCCTAAGGTATTTGATTTAAGACTCTATAAAACCATTAACAGTTTGGCTAAAGGGTATATGCAACTTCACAGATTAGAGATGGCTAAGAGTGCTTATACGGAGGGGTTATCTCTCATTAAAAAGATGTTTGAAGAGGATACTTCTTATAGTAACTATTTGGCACTCTCTTTTAAAAGTTTAGGTACTTTACATACCAAAGAGGAGTCATATGAAAAAGCTACATCGTATTATCAACAAGCATTAACTGTTTATCGAAAACTAGCGATTCAAGAGCCTAAAATTTACAGGGCTAATATCACTTTAATTCATCATGATATAGCCACACTCTATAGCCATAAACAGGAGTTTAGCACAGCAAAGCAGGAGTATCAAAAGGTAATTGAGGAGTATAAAGTGTTAAATAGGTTTGCACCTCTTAAGTATCATGCCAATATAGCCAAAGCACTTAACAGTTTAGCTCAGATAGAGATTATGCAGGAAAATCTATCTAAATCAAAAGAGCAACTAAATCGTGCCATCGTGTTTGGCAAAGCCATTTCTAAAGAGAACAGTAGAAGTTCAAGAGAGGTATTATCGGTAAGTTATGCTCGTTTGGCATTTATCTCATGGCTTAAAAAAGATATCACGAGTGCGTTGAGTTACTACCAAAAGTCTCTTAACTTGGTTAGTAACTTTGTTGTAGCTAAGTCTTATGTAGAGATTTTGGTTGAAAAGAACAGATATAAAGATGCCCAAGCGTTTTTTGAGTTGATGCTAAAAACATATACACAAAAAGAGCAAAAAGCAGAGATATGGATGATGTATGGAAAGTTCTATTTAGACATCAGTAGTGATGGAGGAGAAGAGAAACTTAAGAAATCACTAAAACTCTATAGTGAAATTTATAAAGAGGATGCAACTGCATTACCTGAGGTTCAAGAGATTAGAAGCTTAATAGAGAATAACACTACACACCCGTTATGATTAAGAATTTTTCTAGCTTATATTTAAAGAGAATCTAGTTTTAATATAGTAGAATATATTTTTTTAATAAACGAGGTTAGTATGAATATAACAAAAGAAGAGTTAGGTAATCGAATTACACTCTATGCCATTATCTCGCGACTGATGATGACTGAAGTAGATGGTGAGTTTCTTGAGTCAATTGAGAGTAATGAAGCAATTTTAGAGCTATTTCCTAATTATAAAAATTGGGACAAACGAAAAGAGTTTAGTAACGATATTATTAAAGAGCGTTATTTAGATGTAGATTTTACCAACCTTTTCCTACTTCACCTTGTGCCTTATGAGAGTTTCTATACCAGAGATGACCAGATGATAGAGAGTGGGGGAGAGAATCCGATTATTGAGCTTTATAATGCATTGGACTTTAGAGTAGAGTTAGACAAAGCCAGAGTGGTAAGTGCTGACCATATTGGGGTAGAGTTAGAGTTTATGTATATGCTCTCAGATGCGATGAAAAAGGCTTTTGAAGCTGATGATAAAGAGGGTGTGCTAGAGCTATTAGAAGTTCAAAAAGGTTTCCTTCAAGACCATCTACTCAACTGGGGTCCAATGTATCTCATTAATATGAAACGAGAGTCAAGAACACCACTCTATCATGATGGTGCTGAGTTGGCTATGGAGTTTCTATTGAGTGATTTTGAGTACATTAATGAGCAGTTAGAGAGCAAGTAGATTTTATGAATTTAGCCTTTGATGTTGCCTCATGTGTACGAGCTACCAGTAAGTTTTCAGAGTGTACCAGATGTGTAGATATCTGTCCTGTCTCAACCATTGAGATAGTTGATAATATCCCTGCTTTTACCCCATCTGCTTGTATAGAGTGTGGGGGATGTGTGGGTGCTTGTCCTACCGAGTCATTTTCGCTTAAAAACTTCTCTGCTGTTAACTTTTTCTTTGAGATGCTAGAGTCAAAACAGACTCATCTATCTTGTCAAACCAATCTGCCATGTCTAAGTACCTTAAGTGTTGAACATCTGATGGCTTTAGCTCTAGGGCGTGATGAACCTCTCGTTATGAATGTAGAGGGGTGTAACTGTGGTGGTGATAGCGATAAGTTAAAAGAGCAGATAGAAGCCAATATCGAAGAGGCAAATTTTGTTTTAGAGAGCTTTAGTGATAAGCAGATACAAAGAGAGACTTTTGAACTAGAGCATAGTCCTGAAGAGGAGAGCGTAAGCGATAGACGTTCTCTCTTTTCACTTAAAGGGGCATTGAAAAATAAACAATCTTTTGATGAAGCTGTTGATGCTGATGAGCTTAAAGCCTTTGCTTTAGATAGTGATGTGATTAGTCGGATTAAAGATAAAAAAATACCAGATAGACGAAAGTTACTCTTCTCTGTACTTAAAAGAGTTGGTAAACAGGAACACTACGATGTGTTATCTAGCGAAGATATTAGTTTTACTTCACAAAAATTTGTAGATGAGTCTTGTACTAACTGTCAAATCTGTTACCGTATTTGTCCTACAGGGGCGTTGAGTTCAGACAACCGATTTTCGGTTATAAACTTTGATGCGATGATGTGTGTGAAGTGTCACCTCTGTCACGATGTCTGTGAACCCGACTCGATTCAGTTACAACCTGGTTTTGAGATTAAAGAGTTTTTTGAACCTACTCAGAGAACATTAGCAACCTTTAATATCAAGCGATGTAATGAGTGTGGAAATAACTTTACTTATACAGGTGGTCTGCAAGAGTGTCCTCGTTGTAGAGTTGAAGAGGAAGAGGCGATGGAGCTTCATCAAAATGCAAAAAAGATGTAGCGTGGGCATTCCTGCCCACGCAATATATTCAATGGCAAATCATTGTGGGCAGGAATGCCTACGCTACAGGAGTATGTAATGAAACCAGAAGAGATAAAACCAGACACCGAACTCTGTACCATTATCGGTTACAATGCCCAAACAGGTGATAGACGAAGATACTTCAACAAGATACTTAAAGCCAACGGCTTAAATGCCACAGCGATTGCTTTGAATATTAAAGATGAACATTTTGCTTTTACCATGGAGAATTTGGCAAACTCTAAAGTTAACAGAATGATGATTGAACCAGAGTTTCAAGCTGAAGTGGTGAAGTATTGTGATGTGTTAGATGAGCGTTCAAAGGTTCGTGGTTTAGTAGGATTTATTGAGGTGGTTGATGGTAAGATTATGGGTTATAATCTCGATGTTGCGATAGATGAGCTGGTCGATAACCCTGAGTTTTTTGATGATAGAATGACTTTGGCTTTGCGTATGATGCTATTAGCCAAGCGTTGGTATGGAGCCAAAGTAGATTTGGACTTGGTTCCAACTATTATCTAAAGTGTAGCGTGGGCATTCCTGCCCACGAAATATATGTAATTATAGTTTTTTCAAAAAGTCTGTTTTAGCATACTGCAAACGCGAAGCGTCCACTTTGTGGATTGGGTGCATTATGCTAAAACAGACCCTTTGAAATATTTGGAAGTGGAGACTTTAGTCCCACATAAAAGCGTTTGAATTAGGAGAAAAAATGAAAGATATAGATGAGTTACGAGCCGAATTTGAGGCGATGAAAGAGAAAGGTGATTTCTGTACCGATGGAACTTGCGAAACTGATGAAGAGGTTGACCTAAAAGATTACCCAAGTTATACGGAAGCACTCTATGCACAGATAGTTGCACCTAGTGCTAGTGGTATCTACCTCTCACGATGGGATATTAAAGATATAGCTGATGCAGCAGGGGACTCTATGGCGATTCACCCTAGAAAACGTATGTTTGAACTGCTTATGAAGTATGCCGTAAGTCAAGAGCGAATGCAGTTGGTTTTGGATTCACTTGAAGAGCATATGGAGCGAAAGATAGAGATATATGAAGAGTTTCAAGAGAGTTTCCCTCACTCAAAAGTAGTCTTTGAAGATAAGATAGCTAAAGCTAGAAAAACCATTAGAAGCTTTCCACATATTATGAGAGAATATTTTTAGATGCAAATTAACGATATACTATTTAAAATCAAAACAGCACTCTCATTAAATAGTAAAACCATGATAGAAGCTTATGCTTTGGCTGAGTATGAGATGACCTTAGAGCGACTAGAGAGTATCTTAAAACGCCGTCAAGATGAAGGGTATGCCGAAGCTACTTATGAGGAGCTAGGGGTATTTTTAGATGGTTTAGTGATTTTAAAACGTGGTCCTAGCCCAAAAGCCCAAGATGATGAAGAGGTAGCGTTAACAAATAATTTGATTATAAAAAAGCTACGTATTGCCTTAGAGCTTAAAGAGCCTGAATTGATTATTGTATTTGCTTTAGGTGATGCAGAGTTAACCAAACGACAGATTGGCTCTCTGTTTAGAAAAGAGGGACACAAGAACTTTAAAGTCTGTTCCGATGCTCTGTTAATGAACTTTTTAGAGGGTTTAGATGAGTTTTATTATGATGGGGAAGAGATTTAACAGTAA
>JAHZJZ010000267.1 GCA_022600655.1 Campylobacterota bacterium
GTGTTATCCCTCATTATTTTGTTAGGTTTTATTATGACTCTTAAAGCATACTCCTTTTTATCTTAAAATACAATAAGTTTAAATGTAATGTAACAATAGTTACTGAAAAATTATGAAAAATAGACTATACTGATTAAAAAGCAAAAGGATATATCATGAAGTTTATATTTTTATTTTTACTGTTACTACAACCAGCTTTAATGGCTCAAGATTTTAAACCATGGGCAAAAGCACTTGAACAACTAAGTGTTGAAGAGAAAAACATCTTAGTTAACAAAGGAACAGAACGGGCTTTTTCAGGAAAGTATGTCACGCATAAAGAGGATGGAACCTACTTATGTAAACTCTGTAAAACACCTCTGTTTATCTCCACCGATAAATTCTCATCACACTGTGGATGGCCAAGTTTTGATGATGCTATCAAAGGAGCTGTCAAACAAGTTCCTGACAGAGATGGCAGACGAACCGAGATTCTCTGTGCCAACTGTGGTGGACATTTAGGACATATATTTAAAGGTGAAGGGTTTACAGCTAAAAATCAACGTTTTTGTGTCAACTCACTCTCTTTAGATTTTAATGCTACGAAACCCACAGAAGCCTATGCCTACTTTGCTGGTGGTTGTTTTTGGGGTGTAGAGTATTATCTTGAAAAAGTTGAAGGGGTCAAAGAGGTTATCTCTGGTTTTATGGGTGGTGCATTTAAAGACCCAAGTTATAAAGATGTCATTTATAAAGATACAGGACACTTAGAGACAGTAGAGGTACGTTATGACCCTAACAAGGTAAGTTATGAGCAGTTAGCTAAGACTTTTTTTGAGATTCATGACCCCACTCAAACCAAAGGGCAAGGTCCAGATATTGGTTCCCAATACCTTTCAGCTATATTTGTCAGTAGTGAAAAGGAACGAAGAACGGTTGAACATTTAGTAGCGTTACTTGAACAAAAAGGCTTAAAAGTAGCCACTAAGATACTCGATAAAAAGCCTTTTTATAAAGCCGAAGCATATCATCAGGACTACTATGAGCAAAAAGGAGGCAAACCCTATTGTCATGTCTATATTAAGAGATTTGATGATTAGCTAAAGGTATAATTGTGAATTAAAATTATACGATAGGGTTTCATTTGGAAAAGTTAGTGTGTGAAGTGTTGGTGGTAGGAGGAGGTCCTGCTGGGGCGACAGCTGCAAGGGCATTAAGTAGATTAGGTATAGACAATATTCTTTTAGAGAAAAATTTAGCATTTCAAAAACCATGTGGTGGTGGGTTGATGCTGAGTGCCTATGAAGAGTTTGACATTCCAAAGTCACTGATAAAAAAAGAGGTAGATACCATTCAAATTGTCTCACCAAAGCAAAATGAAGCTCTGGTTGATATCTCAGAAAACCCTTTAACCATTGTTCACCGTTGCGAGTTTGATGCAAAACTGCGAGACTTAGCCAAAGAGAGTGGTTCAAGAGTAATTGAAGCCAAAGCTTATGATATAAATGTAGAGACTACCCCCACTGTTTTAGCCAAAACTAATGAAAAAGAGTACCATATAGAAGCGAAATATATTATCGCAGCTGATGGGGTAACCTCAACGCTTAGAAAAAAACTGCTAAATGAAACCCCTAGTCGAGTACTCACCTACTATGTAGATATCGAAAATAAAGAGAGCAAAAGTTGTCAGTTTTGGTTTGGAGATGATATCTCTTCTCATCACTACTCATGGGTATTTCCACACCATCAAGGAGTTAATGTTGGCTTGGCTTGTGACAATGAAAAAGAGATAAAAAACTATTTTGAAAACTTTCTCAAAAAATCTAATTTACAGAGCAATGAAAAGCCAAAAGGGTACTATATTCCTACTTGGGATAAGCCCGTTTATTATGAAAAAGGAGTCTTTTTTGTAGGCGATAGTACCTCTATGGTCTTACCTTTTACCTATGAGGGAATCTACTACGCGATGAAGTCAGCAACCCTAGCCGTTGAAGCGATGTCTAAAGATAATCCAACACACTATCAAAAACAGTGGGGAGAGCTTTATGGTAAAAAGTTTAAGTTTCTAAAAATACTTCAGAAACTCTTTTTAAGTAGTGACTACTTTAGTGAAAAACTGGTCAAACTCTACCAAAAACCAGACTTTCAAAAGTCAGTAGTGGGCTACTGGACAGGTACAAAAGAGCCTACAGGAGGCTTTAAAACGGTGTGGAAATTTTTAAAAGTATTGGTCAGGTAGATGCAGTATTTTTTAATTTTAGGTTTACTCTTAGCACTTACAGGGTGTGGTAGTGTTGAGGTAAGTGACACAGAAGAGTCAAACACTAGCACTATATCTACAACTGAAGAGGCGTATACTCAAAGTCCAGCCATTGAAGCGATAGATGAACCAACCACCATCACACCAACCAGCGAAGTAGACTATAAAACAAAGTTTATCAATGAAAGCAGCTGTGACCAAATTATTGATAAAGAGTTTTTAGAAATCTGTTATGATTATAGTCTCAAAGTTGCTAAAGCTGTTACCTATACCCTTTATGGTGACTTGGTTAATGAACTAAATATCAAAGAGCGTCCTTGGTTTTACCAAGAAGAGACAGTAGATGAAGCCTATCAAGTAAACTACAGTGACTATACCAACTCAGGTTACGATAGAGGTCACATGGCACCCGATGCAGCATTTGATTGGAGTCAAGAGAGCCTAGATGCAACCTACTCATTAGCCAATATCATCCCCCAAGTCCCAAAAGTCAACCAAGAGCAGTGGGTCAAAGCCGAAGAGTACGCCAGAGACAAAGCCGTAGAGTTAGGTGAACTTAATGTAGTCAATGTGGTTAAATATAGCAGTTCCCCCAGTCGTATAGGAGAGAGTGCTATCGCTGTCTCTATAGGGTATTATAAGATGCTTTTTAACAGCAGTGAAGAGTATGAAGAGTGTTTTTATTATGCGAATGATGTGAGTTCAGACAATAGTAATTTATTATCTCATAGCGTTAATTGTGCTGGGGTTGTGTACTAAGTTATTTAATTGTTTCCAGTTTTTAACTGGGAACAATTGAAATCATATTTTACTATCTCTCTTCCTCTTTCAAGCCTCTTTTTAACTCTTCAATCTTTTCAAGAGAAAGTCCAGTTGTTTTTTGAATAATACCAATATCCATATTTATCTTCAACAGTCCAACAGCAACTTTTTCAATACCTTTTTCAAGACCTCTATTAAATGATGGTAATTTTTCAATATCTACAGCTAACATCTCTTCTCCTTTATCTACATATTTTTCTAAATTTCTATTGGTTGAAAAAATTTCAACTTTTTCTAAATAGTTTCTAAAACTCACTTCATCATCTGCAAGTTCTATGAGTCTTTTTAAGATGGTATTAACCACCATCTGCTTATCTTTTCCCTCAAAGTTACATAATATTGCGAGAACAACAGCTGAGGGGTCAGCACTCTTTAAAAATGCTTCACAAGATACATCTCTTATGTCTATAATAACATATCTATAATTAATTTCATCTCGAACTATCTCGTCTTTCATATAGCACTTCTCTTTGCCAACATAGAGCAGATACTGTTTTACGCTATATTTTTCATATTGAAACAGAATATCATCATAATATCGTAGCATCCTTAGGTGCATTTTAGGATGGTGATTATTTTGTATCTCTATATGAACTATCTCATTACCATTTTTATAAACCAAATCAGCATCTCTTCGTTCTACTCTTGTAAACTCATTGTCTATCAATTCCATATCATCAAGTATCTCTATATGTAAAATATGCCGAGATATATCTTTTGCCATCTCTTTTAGCAACTCTTTGCTAATGATATCTTTTTTCATATTCACTCCTCTCTTTAGAATTTAAAATACTTTAACATAAAAAAATATTTTTAACTAAAAACATGTCAAATTGTCATATTTTTGTATTTTATTAAGAAGCAATCTGCAATTTCGAGTGAACAGAAGAGATAACTTACAAAAACATGTTAAAATTCAACAAAATAAAGGTCTAACACTCATGTCAAAACATCCAACTCTCCTTCAACAATTTCGCTCTTTTTGTTTTCAGAACAATGCTACTCATCTTGAAACTGCCATAGAATATTTTGCTGTGTTTGGTGGCATGGGTTGGAGGGTCGATATGTCTAAACCCTTAGATGAACTGATAGAAGAGAAGGTCTTAAAAAATTACCGATATATTCATGCTGATATTACGACCATTACCCAGAGTAACCCTATACACCATAAACTGCTTTCAGCACTAGCAACTGGGGACAGACGAGAACATTCAGCTTTTAAAAAAGCCCGTGTCAAACGCGAAGAGGGAGAGGACTCTATTGATTTTTTAATAGAAAAGGGCATTTTGGTTCTTGATAAATCTGTAGAACAACCGATGGACAACTATGAGAAAGTCTCTGACAAAGCTCTCTTTATTCAACCCTTTATGCGTTTTTGGTTTGCTGCTATCTCACCCTATTATAAGGGAATCAAAGAGGGAGACTATAGTGAATTTAAAAAACAGTGGAGTCATATAAAGCAAGAGTTTTCACATCTAATTTATCAGCAATTAGTTATGCCACTGTTACAAAAAAACGCTATTGATGACCCTATTGTAGAGATTGGTTCCTATTGGGATGAGCATGTTGAGATTGATATATTAGCCAAAACCAAATCAGGAAAACAGATAGTAGGAAGCTGTAAACACTCTAAAAACAAAGCCAATAAAAGTGAACTAACCAAGCTCAAAGAGAGTGTGGAAAAAGCTGAGCTTAATGTAGATACCTATGTTGTCTACTCTAAAAATAAGTTTTCACAAGAGCTAAAAAAAGAGAAAGGTGCAACAGTGAAACTCTTTTCGCTCAACAGCATTGGGAACCTGCTTGAGGAGTTGAGTGAAAAAGATATGTTGGTTCATACGAATAAAAAATACTAAGAGAGGTATTTTAAAATATACTCTCCAACCCGAAACGAATTCGCATAAATCGTCCAAGTATAAGGCACTGAACCCCCTGTAGGTATAAAACTTCCATCAGTTACAAAGAGGTTTTTTACTTCATGGGCTTGACAATACCTGTTTAAAACCGAACTTTTAGGGTCATCGCCAAAGCGACACCCTCCAGCCTGTAGATTGGCAGGTGGGTAGGAGCTAATGGAAGAGCGTATATCTTTAGCTCCCATTTGCTTCATTACCATCTCTGCTTTTTGGGCTAAAAATCTGCCCACTTTTAGGTCATGAGGATGAGAGCCGATGCGAATATTGGCCACAGGGACACCGTAAATATCTTTGTACTTCTCATCAACACTCACAAAACAGTTATCGGTAGGGAGCCAATCGTTAAAAATTTCAAAGTTTAACTGTTTGGTTTGGGTGAATTTATGGAATATTTTCTCTTGTAGCTCTTTGCCCCAGATAAGTTTTCCATTTTGGCGTTTTAGCTTATTGGCTTTGGTAATAGGGTTGGCATGTTCAAATAGAAAATCTATGACTCCACCTTTCATCTCATCGGTAAAATACCAATCACAAAGCGAACGGTTCACAAAAAGCCCCTCTGTTTGGAGCTTCTCAAGAGGCATAATACTACTGTCAAACTCACCACTACCCACTCCACCAGCTGAGAAGAGAAGATTTTTACCTACTTGAGCTGAATTATTTGCCAAACCATTAGGAAAGTTTTTACTTTTAGAGTTAAGAAGCAGTCGTGAACTCTCAACTGCTTGACCTGCAACCACAAAGAGTTTAGCTTTGACCTTATGCTCTTTTTTAGTTTGAGTATCGACATAGAGAGCTTCGGTGACTTGTGCATTCTTTTCATTAAGTTTTTTAACAAAAGCCTTAGTAATAAGAGTGAGGTTACCTGTTTGTAGAGCTGGTTGAAGCAGTGCAGCTCTAGCACTCCCTTTGGCTCCACTAGAGCAACCATAAGAGCCACAGTAGTTGGAGTAGTAACATGTATTTCGCTTTTCTTTAGACTCTGAAAGAATAGCTCTAGGTGTTTTATAAGCCGTGAAATTCAGTTTTTTACACGAGCTATCTATGAGTTTAGAGATAGGATGTTCTTCTAAAGGAAGATAAGGAAAATCTTTGGTACTTCGTGGCTCATGATGTTGGTAAGGGGTCACCTCTCCACTAATACCAACCAGTCGTTCAACCTTCTCATAGTAAGGTTCCAGTTCACTATAGTCTATAACCCAGTCTACTATATTGGCTCCTTTTATCTCTCCATAGGTAGATTTGAGTCTAAAATCATTAGGTTTCATACGGTGAAAATAACCACTCATAAAGTTAGAAGAGCCTCCTACCACACTGCCATTAAAAAAGCTACTCTCTGTTACATAGGTAGGAGTTTTCACCCACTCTCCATCTTCTAAATCTTCAATAGTGTGGTAACACTCTTTGAGGTTAGGAGTAATAATATCGCGTTTGGTGTAAGCTATTTCATCTTTTGAGAAGTCCTCTTCTTTGTAGAAGCCACCTCTCTCTAACATCACTACTTTTTTACCTGCTTTGGCTAAGGTGTAGGCTACGCCAGAGGCTCCTGCTCCTGTTCCTACTATGCATACATCGTATTTCATTTTTTCTCTGTATTTCATTTTTTTTCTTTCGTGGGTAGGAATGCCCACGCTACGGTTGGTTGTGGCTCTCCAGTATTATGCCCTAACCATCTCCACCCTAACTCATTTTTATTTCCTCCATAAATAGGGTCACTAAGCAGAGCTTCTATCGTATAAAAAAGTAAAAAAGAGAGCCAGTTTTTACCTATTTTGGTCTCTGAAAACTCCTCTATAACTTTTGATTGTTCATCAAAATGCATAGTTAAAAAATCAGGCTCCTCTTCTATAAGTTTTTGGGCTCCCTCATGTAAAAATAGTAAATCACTTTTCACAAAAGAGGCGTGAGAAGAGACATTTATAAGATAGTTCGTCGCACCAAACTCACTCGCAGAGGGAGCATCACCATTTTTAGGAAAAAGCACCTCTTGCACTGAGGCGATTACTTTAAAAGGCTCAATTTTTATGGGTGTTTTTGCACCCTGTGGAAGTAACATCAATGCTGTTCCAACAACAATAGTTGAGGCAATAAATACTCTTCGTGTCATTATCATTTTCATCCAAAGATTATAACATTTTTAAGAAATATCTTTTGGTAACCGTTGCTACATAAAAAATAGTTATATTTAGCTATAATACAAATATAACTTATATAAAAAGGATTAATTATGAAAAAAATATTATTTGGCTCTCTTGTAGCACTCTCTTTAATCGGATTTACAGGATGTAATGATGGTGGCTCTTCAACTTCAGAAGCAACTAAAAGTGCAAAGTGTGGTGAGGGTAAGTGTGGTGGTGATGCTAAAAAAGCTGAAAGCAAATGTGGAGGCGAAGAGAAAGCTACAAAATGTGGTGGTGACAAATAACACAAATATCTAAACATTTAGACTGTGGAAAAAATTTCACAGTCACTACTGTTTAACAATTTTTCTCACTTTACTTTGTCAACCATTGCCACTGCTGTATTTTCTATCCCCACAATGACATGCGACAGACCTAAATCATTTAGGTCTTGTTCCTCTACATAGTTGTCTACCTTTACAATGGTTTTAACATCACTGTGAGTTAAGTCATTAATTGTTTCACAGATAAGGTGTAGTTTTTGGCTATTGTCTACCGCAACAATCACAGCTGATGCCTCTTTGATATTGACCAACTCTAAAATATTTTTTTGCCCAGCATTTCCAAATATTACAGGTTCATTAACTTTTTGAGCCTCTTTTACGGTTTGGATATCTTGCTCTACAGCAATAAAAAGTAACTCCTCCTTTTTAAGTAGCTTTGCAATATTTCTTCCCAGTCGTCCATACCCGATTAAAACAATATGCTTAGATAAGTTCTCTGTTTGCAAAAAAGGTTCCATAGAGTCATCATGATTTAAGAGTAATCGGTCGGTTAATGGTGTAATCTTTTTCAAAACAAACGGAGTTAAAATCATTGAAAAAATAACAATAACAATCAAAACCTGCCCAATAACAGGATTTAAAAGACCCTGTGCAAATGAGAGTTCAAAAATAACCAAGGCAAACTCACCCAGCTGAAAGAGGGTTAAGCCCCCTTTCAAAGCACTTCGTCTATCTGTAGCAAACTTTAGTAAATTAAAAATAATCAGCACTTTACTCGCAATAAGCAGAGGTAAAAGCAGTGCAATCCACCCAAGGTATTTAACGATAATGGCAAAATCTAGCTGCATCCCAACAGTAATAAAAAAGATGCCCAAAAGCAGGTCTCTAAAAGGGATAAGGTCAGCCTCTACCTGATGTTTATAGTGTGTCTCTGCAATCATCATCCCTGCAATAAATGCTCCCAATGAGTATGAAAAACTAAGCACATGTGCTAGATAAGAGGCTCCAATAACAATAAAAAGAATCGAACCGATAAAAATCTCATGAGACTTACTTTTGGTTACTTGATAGAAAAAAGGCTCTAACAAGTATCTACCTACAACATAGAGTCCTATAAGTAAAATTGTCGCATCAAGTGCTGTTTCAAGCAGAAGTGTAGAGATAGATTTATCTTCTATCGAAAAGATAGTAATCATCAGTAAAATAGGGATAACAGCGATATCTTGAAAGAGTAAAATCCCAAAAACTTTACGCCCATACTCTTTATTAATATCACCATTTTCATTGAGTAGTTTGAGTACAATCGCTGTCGAAGAGAGAGCCAGTGCCAACCCAATAATAATGGCTGACTTGAGTTCAATTTCAAATAGAAAGTGAGCTATCGCTCCAAAGAGAAGTGCCGTAAGATGTACCTGTAGACCTCCATAGAGAAAAACCTCTTTTTTCATTCTTAAGAGATGTTGAAGTGAAAACTCTAGCCCAATGGTAAACATTAAAAAAACTACCCCAAACTCGGCAATCTCTTTAAGCTCATGGTTATGCATCGCATCATGTAGTCCAAAACCATAAGCGATAATCACCCCTGTTGCAATATATCCAATTATCGTAGGAACATGAAAATATTTTAGCAGTAGGTTTAAAAGTGTTGCGACAAAGAGTGCGAAGACTATAATCTCTAGCATGGTGTTGGCTTACCCCTTTCTATCAAAAGTTTGAGGAGTATAGCATACTTTTTACATCTTATAATGCACTTAGTGTTTACTCTTTTTTCTGATGAATATACTCTAAAAGCTCCTCTTTTTTAATATTCAACTCTTTAACAATCGCATCGATAGAGAGATTAAACTTCTCAATCATAATCACAGCATCTTTGAGTCGTGCTTCTTTAGCACCCTCTTCTCTCCCTTTCTCTAAGCCTTGCTCTAAACCTATACTAAAAGAGGGCATCTTTTCTATATCTACGGTTAACATCTGTTCTCCTTTCTTGACATTTTTTTCTAAATCTCTATTGGTCGACAAAATCTCTACCATTTTAAGATGGCTTCTAAAACTTAACTCATCTGTAGAGAGCTGTTTTAGCTTTTTAAGTATGGTATTGACCATCAGTTGTTTATCATTCTGTTCAAAATCACAAAGTATCGCCAGTGCCACAGCTGAGGGATCACTGCTCTGTAACAGCTCCTCACAGGGTATGGTTCTCATGTCTATTATACCATACGCATAATCAATTTTATCTCGTTTAACCGTCGAAATCATCCGACACTCTGCATGACCGATGTATATCATGTATTGGTCAATCCTGTAGTTTTCATGCTCAAAAAAGATATCACTGTAGTAGCGTAACATTCGTTTATGCATCTCTTTGTGGTTATTGTTCTGTACCTCGATATGAACGATACGTTCATCACTCTTAAACAAGATATCAGCATCTCGCTTCTCAATCCGTGTAAACTCTTTATCTATTAACTCTATCTCATTACTAATAGGAATTTTCAAGATATGTTTTGAGAGTTCTTTGGCAATATTTTTGAGTATCTCTTTGGTTATAATATCCTTGTTCACCATATTCTCCTTTTTTAGGACTATGGATATTTTAACGCAAAAAGTTTTTTAATATTAAAAATATGTCAAATTGTCATGTTTTCAATTAGAAAACTCATCCTACTCCTCAATCAAAAACCGAACGGCATAACTTCCTGTGTAGGCTGAAATTCGACCATAAATCTTTTTGCCATCGCCTCTATCGTTGATTTTAAAGTAGAGGTCATTGCCCTCTTTGCCTACTATTTTAGCATTGTAGAGTTCTAGCACATTTTCATAGTTTTTGATAATCGCTTTTCTGGAGATACTCTCATCAACCTTACCATCTTTTATAATTTTATAGCTAATATATTCATGTTGTCCTTTATACTGTTTGAGTTCTTTTTTCTCAGAATAAGGTTTGCTGTATTGGATATTGAGGTCATCATTTTTATAGCTATTTTTACTATCTACTACAGCATTTGGTAAAGGTTTGATAAAGTCTATGGTAATGAGTGCTTTCTTATCGCCACCACTTACTTTGTGTAGCTCTACTCTTCGGTTTTTAGCTCTTCCCTCGTCGGTATCATTGGTGGTAACTGGTTTCTGTTCTCCAAAGCCTTTAGAGGTGAGTCGTTCACTCTCTATACTGTTAGCAATAATGGCATCTTTAACTGATTTAGCTCTGGCTGTGGAGAGTTTGAGGTTATAGTTATCATCACCTTTATTATCGGTATGCCCCTGTACCGAGAGGACTAGGTCAGGATATTTTTGCATGAGTGCAACCGTTGAGAGTATCGCTTTAGTTGACTCTTTTTTAAGTGTTGCTTTATCAAAATCAAAATAGATACCATCAAGGGTGATTTTTCCCTCTCTGTCGAGTTCGGCTTTTATCTTATCTGGTGAGAGAACCAGTGACTGTTTAAACGCTTCCTCTTTAATAATAGTGACGGAGAAAGTACTATCATACGATTTCATTTTTATAAAATAGTTCGCATCCTCATGGCTAAGCTCAAAGAGCATATTGTTATCTTCATCTTTTAAAATCTTAGCCCCTAGCTTGAGTATCTCCTCTTTGTAGCTATGGGCATTGATGTAACGGTAACTATCTTTATCTTTTTGCTTACTCTTTTTAAAATCAATCTCCCAAAACTCACCTTTTTTAACAGCAGAGTCTCTATTGTAGAAGAACTCTTTTTCATTGTATTGGTTGTACTCAACATTATCAATTCCAAAATTTTCTATAACGGGAATGGCAATATTTTTAGGAAAAGTTATTTTTTTAGCTTTTTCTCTAGTGTAGCTGTATGGCTCTTTGGTAGAGAGTTTAACGGTTTTTGGAAAGGGGGTTGTTCTAAGAAGTACATAACTATAACCATGAGCATAGACCCTTAGTCTTAACCAATACTCATCCTCTTTTTTAGTAAAATGTGCAAAGCCATTTTTGTTAATTTCGCTCGTTTCGATTCCAAGTGCCTTTGCCACAAATGCATTGACCACGCTCTCGTAGCTATCATCTTGAAACTCAGGATAGTCAAACTCCTGCTCCCATGTTTGACCATATTTATCTTTATAGCCAACCTTTTGTATATATACTTCTAACTTATCATACCGCTCCTCCTCTATCTCTGAGGCTTTGGTTACCTTTGGATATTTCAGATTAAATCCATGTGGTTGAGCAGAAAGTATATTGATAAAAAAGAGCAGTGTGATGAGTGGTTTAAGTAAGTACATATCTGTTTCCTTATGTTAGAGTTATAATTTTAACAAATATAAACTATTAACAAGGATAATATAATGCTTTTTTCAAATCTTCTTCATTTACAAAGTTCTATAGTAGAAGAGCGTTATCTCTCCTACTCTCCTATATATAACTGTCTTGGTCGAGCAATTTTAGATTTTTTATCATTTCTAAACTCCATAAGTTGGGTAACCCATCCTACAGACCGACCAATTACAAAAATAGGTGTAAACATAGGTCGTTTAATACCCAGTGCTGTTAGAATTACCCCTGAGTAGAAATCAATATTTGGGTAGAGATTTCGTTTTATAAAATACTCATCATTAAGAGCTATCTCTTCAATTTTATGGGCTATCTCCATTAGTTTTGAATCAAGGTTTAGCTCATCTTTAAGCTGATCTTGCAACTGTTTAAGTACTTTTGCTCTTGGGTCAAAATTTTTATAGACTCTATGCCCAAACCCCATAAGTCTAAACTCATCATTGGGGTCTTTGGCTTTGGCTATAAACTTGTCTACATTGTTCACATCGCCAATCATCTCTAGTTGGGCAATAACCGATTCATTAGCTCCACCATGAGCTCTTCCCCACAGAGCTGAGATACCTGCAGAGATGGCTACATAAGGGTGGGCTCCTGTTGAGGCTACGTTTCGAACGGTCGTCGTCGAAGCATTTTGTTCATGATCTGCATGTAGGGTAAAAATGGCATCAAGTGCTTCCACCTCTATAGGCATAATATCTCCCGTTCCATCAACCGTTCGTCGCATTTTTCCACCAGGGTAAGCACGAAGCATATAGAGAAAATTTTCTGTAAATGAACGGTCAATATCAGGATAGATAAAAGGAATACCCAATGATTTTCTATGTGCAAATGCTGCAAGTGTAGGGATTTTTGCAACAATACGCCGTGCCATATCTTGATACTCTTGTTCATCAGCGACATTGAGGTGTTCATAGTAAAATGAAGAGAGTGCAGAGACCCCTGAAGCCAAGATAGACATTGGATGAGCTGAATCAGGAAAGGCATCAATAAGACGATGCAGATTTTCATCAATAAAAGAGCGATGGCGTAACTCTAAATCGAAATTAATAAGTTCAGCTCTTTTAGGAAGATGACCATTGAGAAGCAGATAACATGTCTCTAAAAAAGAGTGTTTTGTTGCTAACGCTTCTATAGGAATCCCCCTATAGAAAAGCTCCCCTTTTTCTCCATCGATAAACGTAATATCTGATCGACAAGAGGCTGTCGAAGTGTACCCCACATCATAAGTAAACATTCCTGTTTGCTTATAAAAAGATGAGATATCAACCACCGATGGACCACGAGTTGCATCTAAAATATCAAACTCATACTGCTCATTGGTTCGGTTGTTTATCATAGTAAGTGTATCTTTGTTCATAACTTTCTCCTTATATTAACATCTCTTTTTTTTCATTATAACGGAGCTAAATAAATGTTAAAGCTGTTTTGATTGCATAACACTTTAAGATACTAGTAACTTTATAAATGTGATAAGAAATTGGTCAGATTCAAAAAAATAGTATTGAATTTGGTTAATTTCCACACTCTCTTAGCTTTAATTACAATTCTGAGTCTTTAACATACTTCTTAAGCTGCTCAACCCTTTGCTGCGTTAACTCTGTTTTAGCGTTATTGAAAAGTAATCCATACATGCTTCCAAAACACATGCGTGTATCACCACCTTCACAAGAGAATATGGTCTCTAACTCAGCATCACGAAATTTAATCCATGCCCGTTGGGATGTTTTTAAATTTTTCAAATAGGTTTCATCCTCTTTTTTCTTAGCTCGTAGCTCTTTATAGACACTGTTAAGTTCTTTGTCTGCTTTTTGAAAATCTTCATAGGCACACTGGTTCATCTCTATCTGTGTACCGTCCTCTTTACACTCTATGGCGTAAAGAGACGTACTTAAAAGTAGTGTCATTGCAATGGTTGTTATTTTTTTCATAAGTTGTCCTTTTTTATTTTTATTAGTTAGTATTATATCTTAACTATATTTTTTTTCATCATAAGATAAACAGTTAAATTCCTTTTTTAAATTAAATCTATCCTTGTTAAAAATAAATAATTATTTTTAA
>JAHZJZ010000268.1 GCA_022600655.1 Campylobacterota bacterium
AATATATTTCACTATCATACCAGCGACAAAAAAGTACCAAAGTCAGAGATAGAGTTAGCACAGCAAAGAAGAAAGGAGTACTTAGACAATGAGTGATTTAAAAAAATACATCAAAAAAAGAAAAGAACAAGACAACGAGTTTGTAAATGGCTACGACGAAGGTAAAATAGGTGAAGCGTTAAAACAAGCACGACTTGAAGCAGGGGTAACACAAGAAGAGTTAGCTGAACAACTTAACACTAAAAAGTCAGCCATATCAAACTCTCAACACTACAAAATTTTGCTCGAATAATGGGATGAGAGCTTAGAATACAATTGATATAGAAGATGGTGAACTTAATCAGATATAATTCCAAGTAAAAACAAAGTTAAAAAAGAGAAAGAAGCGTAAATTAGTGAAGCCCATTTTACTAATTTAATTTACCTAAATTTATAAAAATTATATTTTTCTCTAATTATAATTTATTATTATGGTATACTGAACCCAATATCAAATACTTGTTCTGTATTTGGCTTCGTTTTTATAATCCTTTAAAAACATACTAACCACACATATTTACGGAAACTTATTTTGAAAACTGGGAGTTTCTTAGCTGAAAACTCTCCCTTTACATTCATAGAGCATAAGTTCTACACCCCTCCCTAAACATACAAAAATGGACATAAAGTCTGAAAAAACTGGAGAAAAAAATGGTTGTATATACCGTAGGTACGTTTGATTTATTACATGTTGGGCATCTGGCTCTATTAGAGTATTGTAAAACTTTAGGTGATGTAGTAGCCGTTGGGGTTGCTTCAGACAAGGTTGTGAATTCTTACAAGCCAAATGTACCTATTATTGCGTTAGCAGAACGAGAAGAGATGCTAAAGGCTTTGTCTTGTGTTGATATTGTACGTCCTTATCATGAACTTGAATATGTCTCTGCTTGTAAAGAACTCAACGTAGATATTTTTGTAATAGGTGGAGACTGGGGAGATAAGCCTCATAATATTAACGTAGAAGAGTATTTAAAATCAAGGGGTAAAAAGATTGTTCAAGTCGTTTATAATCCAAGAACGTCATCAACTAAAATAAAAAAAGATGTCATAGCTCAGTTTCAACAGCGTAGAGATATTGAAACGGCTATTATATAAAATGTCAAAGATAAATACTACAAAACAACCAAGCATTCTTTCTTATGTAAAAGACATACCCAACCTTTTATCACTTGCAGGATTAGCCTGTACGTTATTGGCTATTTATTACTCTATTTTAGGAGTCTATTATGCAGCCATGATTGGAATGGTTTGGGCTGTTGCTTTTGACTGGGCTGATGGACTTGTTGCACGAAGACTAAAAGGACGAACCCCTACCGATGGACAGTTCGGTGGACAACTTGACGTTCTTATAGACATTGTAAGTTATGGTGTGACTCCTGCCATTCTTCTTTTAAGTTATGGAAAATTTGAACCCATATTTTTACTGGGAGCATTCATCATGATCGTTGCTGCTGCAATACGTTTAAGCTATTTTAGTACCTACGGTTTAGCTGGAGGAACAAAATATACAGGACTGGCACTTGACAATAACAGTTTGATTTTAGTCTCTGTATTTTTACTAGAAAGTGTCGTCAGCACTGGAGCCTTTACCATCATTTTATATCTTAGTGGCGTAGGACTTGCAATCCTCAATGTATCTGAGATTAAAACACCAAAACTCTCAGGGAATCCTAGAAATGTTTGGATATTGGCTTCTTATACCTTGGGAATAACGGCTATTTATGGTTGGATGCTTTTAAGTTAAAATGTTAATGAAAAGATACAAATTTATCTGTTCTCAATATCAAGTAGTCTATGTTTGAGTTCTAATGGCTTTTCTAGTTACTTTAGTAGCTTCTATTATTGGGCTGAAGTTGGTATCGTAATCTAGCCCCTTTTTCTCTCTCCCATCATAATCCTCTTAACACATTTACCAACAACGAAAGAGCAAAAAACCCAAGTAGCAAGGTAGAACCGATACTGATGTAGTAGGAGACTTTAGCTGAGATTTTATGTTTTGACCGATGTACAAAATAAGGCATCAGCGTTATCCAAAGTAATATAGCACAGAGCATACCTATCATGGTCATGGCTGGATGCAACTCTTGATTGACCGTATACCCTGCGATACTTAACCAAAAAGCAATGGTATAAGGGTTAATAAAAGTTAAAACAAAACCTTGAAAATAGTGTTTAATGAGATGTCTGTTTGAGACAATTTTATCTGCTTTATCTAAACTACTGTTTCGACCTTTGAAAATCATCAGTGCCATATAGGCTAAAAAAAGACTGCCCAACAAACCTAAAGCAATGGAGACTGTAGGGTTCTTTAAAAATGTAGCCAATCCAAGTAGTATACCAATCAAGTAGACAATATCGGCACTCATTGCCCCAAAACCTATGACTACAGCAGATTTATAACTTTTGAGTGCATGGTTCATAATGAGTATATTTATTGCCCCTATAGGAACAGCAGCTCCCATGCCTAAGAGGAAGCCTTCTATGAATGAATGTAACAACTTATTGCCTTTCTTTTTCAACTGAAGAATCATATCAATTTTAACTTCAGAGTTTCAAGCAGTACACTTTAACAATGTGATAAAATATATTCCAACATAATTCGTCAAGGAGTAGAACCATGTTTTCTTCTAAATCCTCTCTTTTAACCCTATCTCTCCTACTTTTTTTAGGCTGTTCACAAAAAACAGCTGAAATTTCCAAAGCCCTAGAGGTGAATATCATCCATATCAATGACCATCACTCTCACCTAGAAGAGGAGGAGAAGTCACTGACCATAAAGGGGCAAAAAGTCTATGCAAATATCGGTGGTTTTCCACGGGTGGTGAGTAAGATAAAAGAGCTTCAAGCTAAAAAGAAGAACCCTATAACTTTACACGCAGGAGATGCTTTGCAGGGAACCATGTACTACACGGTTTTTAAAAGTAGAGCCGATGCTGATATGATGAATCTGATAGATTGGGATGCTTTTGAGTTGGGTAATCATGAGTTTGATGACGGTGATGAGGAGTTGGATAGGTTTTTAGCAAGGTTAGAGACCAAAAATATTGTCGCTTCTAATGTCGAAGCTTCCAGAGATAGTCTACTCCATGGTGACTGGAAACCCTATCGGATTATAGAGCGAAGTGGTGAGAAGATAGCAATTTTAGGTATTGATGTGGCAGGAAAAACCAAAGCCTCTTCACGACCGAGTGAAAAGGTAGCCTTTTTTGATGAGCTAGAGACGGTCAAAAAGTATGTCAAAGAGTTAGAGGAGCAAGGGATTAATAAGATTATCCTCTTAAGCCATTTTGGTTATGAGAATGACAAAGCTTTGGCTATGCAAATCGATGGAATTGATGTGATTATCGATGGGGATTCTCATACGCTGATGGGTGACTTTAGTATGGTGGGGCTTAAAAGCATTGACCAGGAGTATCCTAAGGTGATTCACTCAAAAAGCAAACACCCCATCTGCATGGCTCAAGCATGGAACTACTCTTATGTGGTGGGTTCACTGAGCGTCCAGTTTGATGCCAATGGTCATGTGAAAAAGTGTCATGGGACACCAATTTTACTTATGGGTGAGTCTTTCAAAGAGAAAAATGATGCAGGAGAAAAGGTTGAGGTTGATACTGAACAGAAAGCAGAAGTTATGATGCTTATTGACAATCACCCTCAACTGCAAATTGTTAGCAAAAACAGTGAAGCTGTAGAGAAACTTGCATATTATAAAAAGCAGATAGAGAGTAAGAAAACAGAAGTTATCGGAGAATCAATAGCGTACATTGGTCATAACCGATTACCCATGGATAAACATGACGGGAAAAAAGCCTTAGCTCTAGGCAGTGAGATATCACCTTTGGTGGCTAAATCATTCTATCTTCAAAGCAAACGAGCTGACTTCTGCATACAAAATGCAGGAGGCGTTCGCTCAGGATTAAAAGCTGGGAAACTAACCGTTCAAGATATCTACAGACTATTGCCATTTTCAAATACTTTAGTAGAGTTAAAACTTACAGGAGTTGAGGTTAAAGAGATGTTAGAGAATGTGTTAAGTAGCATCTATGATACAAAAGTATCTGGAGGAGGAGCATTTCCCTATGGGTAT
>JAHZJZ010000269.1 GCA_022600655.1 Campylobacterota bacterium
ATGTTATAGTCCAGTTTTATGTTTACATCATTTGCAAAGCAACCCGTAGTGTAGTTGGTTAGTTGTGTACCAGCCATGCCTTGAGCGATAATATCAGAACTAATGACAATACCTAAGTCATCTCTAAGTGCTAAATCACTCATATAGATATGGTTATTTCTCGTGCTTTTAGGTCTTGAGCTTACATGCGTATTGCTCACATTAAATTCATAGGTTTCAAAACGGATGTTTATATCAGTATGCTCATTGTCAACACCTGTGGCGATATTACAACCATATTTACCCATGGCATCTGACATATTGGAAGCACTGTTCCTGATACACCCCTCCAAGTTGGAATCATCGCTTATAAAATCTTTATCAATATCTGTCCAGTGAATATCTGAAAGTTTTAAAGTGTAGGTTCCGACATTATTATGAGAAAACTTTGCACTTTGTAACTCTCCATCGTTAAAGAGATAGTTAAATTTCCCCTCTGTAACCAGTGCAGAGTCATTGCTATCATGACAGTTTGTTGTTCCTGTATCGTCAAACACAAGTGTAACATTAAGTTCATTGGGACTATAGGTTGTGTACTGATTGACTTTGCTGTCATTAATGTCAGTGGCATGAATATTTATGTTATAAGGATACTCTGCCGCCAATGAGACAGGGCTTATGTCTGCATCATTGGTTTTATAGAGTTGACTACCGTAAATAATACTATCTCGTAGTTCAATACGATAACTGGCTGGTCTTATGGCAAAGTTATCACTAGAACCATACCCCTCACTGGCGTTATAATTGGTTTTCGTACTATTATAATCTGTTTCGTTATCGAATTTACCTTGAATAATTGATCCATTACTATCAAGCAGAAAAGAGATTGAAAATCTTGCATCTCTTGTGGCTCGATTGATATTTAAATCACCTGCATCGATGACTTTTTTACGACTTTTTAAATCACTGTTTTCAAAGTATATGTACGTTTGGTAGAGTAGATTACTAGGTAGTGTAGAGTTGTGGTCTCGTAGTTCTACTTTTAAGGTAATATCTTCTACGTTAAACTCATTATGATCGGTTGTGTTCTTGTCATAACAGACAATAGAGTAGTCAAAATCTCTGTTGACCAGTTGGGTGTAGAATTCACTCTTCTGTTTCTGCTCATAGTCTGTAGTTGGTGCAACCATAAGGTCACTGTTGTCTCGCTCTACTCTAAAAAGAACAATGTCATCATTTAGAATGGTTCCCACACCTCTGTCATCTAAAATCATTAAGTTGTCAGGAGCATAGAGGTCAACATAGAACTCTTCATGTTGCTCCATTTTCATATCACCTACTACATTAATCGTAATATTCATATCGGTCACTCCTGCTAAAAGAGGAACATATTTTGCATCACCTATATAGTCGTTATCTGTGGGAAGTTGAGCTGCTGTTCCATCTGTTACTGTATACCAAAAACCAGCATTTGCAGGAGCTGGATTATTAAGTGAAACGGTAAAGACAAACTGAGTCACCCCACTGTCTCCTTCATACTGTTGTACGTCATTAATAGTAATCGAAGGGGACTCTGTTATATTAGCATCAGGACAACTTGTTCCATCATTTAAAAATGTTAAATCGGATGTTGATGAGATTGGGTATACATCTCCTGAAGTGGTATTTGCTCTATAGAAACCATTTTCATTAGAACCCATAAAGACTTTTCCCTCCTTATCAGAGTAGATTAAACTAATGTATGATGACATAGCACTTTTATCATCTCCTATCTCTGTGATGACTCCTGTATGTTTATTGATTTTAGCAAACTTATCGTTATTATAGTCACTGTCAGCATCACCATCACCAATAAGCATTACATAGAAGTACTCTCCTGTCTCATCAATCGCCATATCCCAAAAGCGTACCGATGCAGGTTTAGAGCCACGACTCATAATAATGGTATCTACAATGCTGGTCGAATTAATATCTATTTTATAGATGAAAGGAGAGTCTCCACCATTACCTGAAACATAGTAAAATCCATCTCTATCAAACTCTCCTGCATAGAGCTGTTGTGGGTCAAGTCCTGTTACAACACCTAAGTTCTCTACGGTCGCATTGCTGTCTATTTTAAGTAGAGTGTTTCCCTCTAGTGCATACATAAAGTTATCTTTTATATTATAGCCTAGGGCATTGTATCCACTGTTTGCATCACCATTATCATATCCATCACCTATGGCTTTATAGTCATAAGGTACATTGTCTTGAGTGATACTATGTAACCATGTTTTTCCATCAGCAATGCCTGTACCTTTATGACTCTGGTTAGAGAGGTAGAGGGTTTCGTCACAGGTGAAGGGTTGATTATTATTGTTACACCCTCCACAACAATCAACCCCAAAATTAAAGTCATCAACTACAATGCCATCAACCCCACCACTTTGATCATCATAAATATACATTCTCAAATAATAGGTCTTATTTGGTTCTAAAAGCATAAACTCTGTTGGGTTATACTCATAAGTTTGGTGTGTTCCAGGAGTATTTGGGTTATCTGGATTCCCTGCTATATAGCCATTTTTGGTCTGATTATCAACGGTATTTATATACGATGAGAAGTCAGCTTTATCAGAAACCAATATACTAAATTTGTAAGGGTAGTAATCAGACTCATGTCCATTAGCAACGGTGAAGACATATCTACTGATATATTTAGTCCCTGTAAAGTTAGCAGTAGTAAATTTATACTCTACATAGTCATTATCAGATATTGCTCCACTTAAAGTTGTTTGATCAATTCCTTTTAAATAGAGATAAGTATTTCCAATAGTGGCTTGTGTCCCAGCTCCATGTGTCTCATCAAAGGCTTGTGATATTACCGTATCATCTTTACCAGCCAAAATGTCATTTGGGTAGTTTAACCAGTACTCATTAGCACTAGGGGTATCAGATGGGCTATTGTGCCACCATCCTGCAGCATATTTTCCAGCTCCTGATACACCTGTTGAACAGGTTGAGGGAGGAGGAGTTGTTACGGTGGCATTTCTACATCTAGCACCATCTCCTTTATCGGTTGTTGCACTGATGGTTGAGAAGTAAACAGGGGTTTGTGGATTAGCAGGGTCAGATAAATCTATCTTAAAGACAAATCCATCGTCACCATAAAAGTAGAGATTTCCGTTAGCATCAAAAACTGTTGAGTGGTAATCAAATGTGGTGGATTTGCCATCTATCTCATTGCTACTGGTTGTTGCATTCCAAGTATAAAAATTTGTTAATGCTTTTGTCATTACTCCTGTAGTTGGGTCAATCTCGTAAAGACAATATTCAGTTTCACTAATAGCATAGAGTTTACCATTAGTGGGGTGAAATGCCCAGTCTCCAAAGTTGGCACTTCTATCTCCATCATCTACTTTAGGAAGTTGCATCGTACCAATCATCGTAGGGGGTGTGTTGTTGAGATTAACTTTGTAGGCTAAACCATCAGTACTATCAGAATCATTGTTCCCAAAAAGATAGAGTATACCATTGCTATCTACATCTCCATTATAGTAGAGCCTATTAGGCAGTCCAACCACAGTATAAGCTGTAATGTTATTATCTTTATCCATACTAATGACTTTACCAGCACCATTATCATAACCCCATATTAGATTATCTATGGTGTTATACCCTGCTGCATTAATAGAGTTACTATGAAAGTCATCAGCCTCTAAAGTAGCCCCTCCTGTGGTTAAATCAAGACTGTATAAATCAGTTGGGTTATTGTTAGCTGTTGCTGTAAAGATAAAAGCATCAGTTGGACAGGTAAATGGGGTTCCACTAGCATTACACCCACAATCACGAGGGGTTCCATCTATATTTTTATTGGCAACAGTATTACTATACAAATCAGAAACTTGAGTATTATCCATCTGCCCATCAAACATATAAAACTCATCAAAGTAACCAGATGTTGCTGGCATTGCAATATCACCTGGAATGCCATTTATACCACCTGTGTAAGCATTGCTTCCTTTTAATACCCCATTAATATAGAGTTTCATACCTGATGCACCAAAAGTAAGTGTTATATGTACCCATTGACTGTCATCATCTGTTCCATTATTAAGTGTTGTAAAAAAGGTCTCTCCTGTATCTATGGTATTACCTGAAAGGTTAACCGATATGGTTCCTTTATTCGTATCTCCTCCTACATCTTTAACTTCCATAAGCAGTTGATTATTCGCATCCCACCCTTTGCCAATAAGTCTGGCATTTGCCCAAACATTATGGTTGTCATAAAGCATAATAGAGATGGTTCCTTCATCAATATCATAAGCCGTATGGTCAGGAATATTAACATCCCAACTATCATTTTCAATTGAGTTACACATATTGTTTTTAAAATCATTACTAATAATAGAGGGGTTTCCTGTAGCATTATTTCCTATAGATGAGTAATCAGTTTTCCACTCATCACCTCCACAATCATCAAATCTAAATTCGGCTATTGGGGTAGGTGTTGAAGGGGAAGGAGACTCCACGGTAGCATTTGCACACATGGCTCCATCCCCTTGGGTTAACGGTGTGTTTAGTGTCGAGAAAGGCGTTTGTGTGGTAATGCCTGTTGCATCAAATTTCAGTTGGTAAATTTTGGTGCTATCGGTGTTAAAATAGAAATTTCCATCTTTATCAAAGTAGCTTACTACATTATAGATAAGTCCTAAACTTGTATCTCCTACCAATTCAACGGTTCCAGTGGTTCCACCATTTGAAATAGTAATACGATAAAATTTTCCATCACTGGCAATAAAATAGATATTATTATCTATAGGGTTAAAGGCAATGTCCAGAGCATCAATGGTTTGGTTTAAAACAAGTGGTGCTAACTTAGTTGGAGTAGCTGTATTTAAATCGATTCGTTCAATTTTCAATGTATTGGAGACACTGTTATAAAAACTTTGATGAACACTAAGATGGAGTATACCATCAGCATTGACATCAGCACCACTGTAGAGTTCATCAATTATCCCTGTGACATTATAGATGGTACTGTTATAATTGGCATCAATACGGACAATCTTTTTATTTGCCATATTGTAACCCCATAGATGATTGTCTTGAACATTGTACCCTAAACTGGTTACCCCTATAAGCCCATTAACCTGAGCATCGGAAATTTGCGTTCCTCCATTAAGTTCGATTTTGGCTAGATGCTCTTCTCCATCTAAAAAAGTTCCTGAAGTTACATAGTTTACAAAAGATTCGTTGGTACAGGTAAAGGGTGTTGAAGGAGGAGCAGAGGCTAATGCACCTAAATTATAGTTAATAATGGCATTACTATTAAGTGTCATTTGATTGGCTGTGGCAGCTCCTGTTAAGATGACATCTTGATTGAGCATCATAAAACCATTAGTATAAAGTAGTCCTTTAAGTTGAACGCCTGTATTGACATTTAACTCATTAGTAGCTAAACAGATAAAATCTGAGGGAGTAATGACACTTAAGGCATCTAAATTTACATAATTAGCAATAATCTTTAGAGAGCCTCCATTGCTAATATTAATTTGAGTATATGAGTTTTGATTGAAAGTCCCCACATAAAGTGTAACATGACCATTGATGTTAAGTACACCTTTTTGACCTGTTGAGGAGTTTCCATTAATGTCAAAAGAACCCGTTACTTTCACTGTAATGTCATTTTCAAAAGTTACTGATTCCCCTGGATTAAGCGTAACCCCACCAAATTGTCTATCACTACTATAGGTTGTATTGGCAGTTGCCCATCCATCAACTCCTGTACCCACATCGACGGTAAATGCATAAGTCGGTGCTAAAGTATTACTCTTGACACAAGTAGCACCATCACATGCTCCACCATTATTGAGCCAACTCTGTGTTACAATCGTATTATTAGTAGTACCATTGACTTGTGTGTTACTATTGAGGGTTATAGCTCCTCCAAGAGAGTTTGCAGGACTTGGAAAGCTCTCAACTAATGTTCCTCCGAAGAGTGGGTAAAAAGTGCTAACTAACAAAAACAATATTTTTTTCATCTTTAAATCCTTAATAATTACCAGTCTATCTTACTAGAAGAGTTAACATTTGGTTTAGACTCAATAATATTACCAGTATCACCTACACCCGTCCATTGTGATGGGGTATTTGGGGTACAGGTAACGGTATAGGTTGGTTCACCAGCTTTTAGTGGTGTTGGGTTATAGAGTAACGCTGTAGTCGGCGTAATGGTTATGGTACTTTGATGTAACGTTTCTGTACAGTTATTAAATTTAGTCGTTATAAGCCCGTTACGTCCACTCTTAAATCGTATAGGAAAAGCTGATGATGGGTTTGGCGTAATGGTGACAATTCCTGGCATTGGGGTTAGTTTGGTAACATGACCGTCAACACTCTCATTATGGTCAACTGAGAGATACCACCCCTCTTGGAGTCTAGGACTACTAGAGACATCACTGTGTGTTGTTACGTTGGTGTCTATACAGTAGCTACTGTTTTTATCACAGAAGATATCGATATTTAGAGGGGTTCTAATCAGTGGAGAGCTATTAAACACAACTCTAGGGTAGTTAATTTGATCTGGGGCTACCTGAGTAAAGTAGAAGTTACGTACCATAGTATCTAAGTCCTGATGACCTTTAGGGATAAACATGCTTGACTGTTCTGCTTCTGAGTGGGCATCACTTGAGTCAGCATCTAAGCTGTGAAATGTAACTTGTACAGGATTGATGGTTTCTGATAAGTGTTTGTTGATATTGTATCGTATATCAAGGGTGGTTGTACCATTGTTCTCATTTAAGAATCTTCCACTTTTAATTGTAATAGGCACATCTATACTTCTTAATGAGTTGTTACTTTCAAGAGTTGTATTATCATCATTATACTCAATGAGTCTGGTAAAGAAAACAGGCGTACGAGATCGTGATGGATGATGTGATGTCTGTAGTAGTACATCTATACCATCTTCTGATAGTGTGGTTGCATTGGGTGCTAAAAGAACATTGTAAGCCACACAACCATCTGTAAAGTTTGTGGTACTAGTGTTATCTTCACTCTGTGCTGTAATGTTACCATCAAACTGCATCGCAACATTGTTATTGCTACTGCTTAGTTGACTCATATAGATAAAGTCATCATGACCATTGATAGGAAGGCTTTGAGGTCTGAAGTCAACTTTAAATTGGTATGGGTAAGAGTTTAGGTTCATATCTGGATTTGAGACGATGTTACATCCCGATAAGGTATTACCGTTAACTGAAGTATCTGCATTATTTACCGTACAATCAGGTATTGTTTTATTTATATCTACAGCTGTCCAGTCACTATCTTTTAGATGTAACTTATAGGCTCCTGCATTTGGTAACTCTAGTAAGTTGGTACTGTTCTCTCCGTTAGCAAAAGTCTCCGTAGTTTCATTGTCATCTCTATCTGCACAGTTTAGGTTTGTCTTGTCTTGGAAGATTAATACCCTTTTGATTGAGGTATTATAATCATCAGATGCATGAATGCTATTGTCTGCACGATACTGAGTAGCTATCACACTTAAGTTATAGTCATACCCTGCAGCTACACGTAGAGGGGTTGTTGTGTTAATTGGGTCTCTGTTTACCCTTCGTGTTGTATTGCCATCTGCTAGAACAATATAGTAGCTCTCTGGACGAATGGCAAAGTTGTCTCGTGCATAATCAGTACGATGGTTGGTACATAGGGCAGGGTTACTTAAACAGTCAGCTTGAGTAATCACACCAGCATCATCAACGCCATAAGTGACTCTAAAACGGGCATCTTTAGTGGCTGGTAATCTACTTAAATCATCTACAGGTAGAGTGATGTCTATTCGACTCTTTGGAGGCGTATTAAGAATATGTCTCTCTATACTATAGAGGGTTTTGTTACTCTCCATGTTAACCAGTTCTAGTTTAACCGTTACATTGTCTATCTCTTTTTCGGCACTCATATCTTCTTCATAAAAGACCAGTGAGTAGTCAAAGTCACGTCCTACGATTTGGGTATACCAAGCATTTCGCTCATCTGAATTTATGACGTTATTGTTACTATTGGTTCTCTCAACATTAAAGGTACCTCGAAGGGGTTGTACAGCTGAGCCAAACTGCACCGCATAATCTTCAACTTCACCATCATTGGCATCTTGTGTGGCAGTGAGTAGAGGGGTTGATGAGAATCTAAAACGTATGTAAGTGGTTGTGTTAAGTGTGACTGTATTTGGAATATTGAAATTTATGGTATGTGTTCCTGCTGCAAAGTTTTGAGATGTAATGATTTGCTCACCAGCATTAAATACTCCGTCTATGTTAAAGTCTATCCATGCATTTAAATATCCAGCTTTGGCAACTTTAACGTTAAGTTCTTGTGTGGTATCGGGTGTAAAATAGCTTCCATTTAGGTCTGTTCCATCGGTTAAGGTTACACCATCTTCATCATCAATCCCATTGCTATCATCACCTAAAGCATCGGTACTAGTATAGGCATTGATGTCATGGTCAACTTCATCTCCTAAAAATACCCCATTGGCAATATAGTGTCTAGGAGTTCCATAACTTTCTGGTGCATCACTATAGTCGGTGAAGAGTAGGGCAGCTTTTAGACAGTTGGCACCATCATTAAACTCTGCATTTCCCGAAGCCGATAAGAAAAGTTTTTCTCCTGTATCGAGGTTAAATTCAAAAAATCCATTCCCTCCACTATCATTGGCAAAAAATCTTCCATTTTTATCAGAAAAAGAGGAGTCAAACTGATACCCACTGTGAGCTGAACCGATAAAGGTTACAACACCTGTAGCAACATCGACTTTAACCAGTCTTCCCCCATCAACAATACCATGCAGATAGGCTCCATCAGGGGTAAATGAGAAGTCTAACAGAGAGATAGCTGTGTTCAGTGTAATCTCAGAGACACTTTTGTCAGAGAGTTTAATTTTAAAAATCTTATCATAATCTTGACCAGGTCCTGATATATAGTAGTGTTCCCCAAAGATAGCCCCTGCAAAGAGCTGTTTGGTGCTAAGAATATCAGGGAGTCCATCTACTTTTCCTAGACTAATAACTTTACCTGTTTTACTAAGTCTAATCAACTCTTTTTTATAGAGACCATAGATATAGTTGTCTATATCAGAGTATGCTAGAGCATTATAGAATTTATCACTACCGTCATCATTCATAACCAAAAAGTTAAAAGGATTTTTAGTTGTGTCGATGGTATGTAACCACATTTTTCCTTTGGCTTTATCGTCTTCGCGGTTAATGGAACTAGAGAGATACATGGTACTGTCACACACTAGAGGGTCATCACTATGTTCATCGTCATTGTTAATGGTAATGGTGATACTCTCTTTATGTTTAGCGATATTGGCACTCTGTGGATTTAAGAGTTGAATATCAAAAGTCTCATCATTTTCTATTTTGACATCTCCATTAATCGTGACAAAAAAGCTCTTTTCACTCTCTCCTGTGTTAAAGGTAACCGTTGTAGGCGTAATAGAGTTATAGTCATTATCCGAAGTAGTGGCTGTCCCATCTAGTGTTTGGTAGTCGATGCTCACACCATCTTGTGTAGCAGGAGCATCAAGCTTTATGCTAAAGTGTACATTTTGTGTTCCTGAGTCCCCTTCATTTCCTGCAACAATAGGAGCTTCAATAGAAAATTCTGGTAGCTCTCCATCATCATTGAGTATGGTTGCTGTAGCACTCATAACACTACTGGCTATGGTAATATTTTGTTCATCAAAAATTTTAAAGTAGAAGGTTTCATCACTCTCTATGGCTGTATCTCCATTGACTTTAACTGGAATGGTGATTTGTCTCTCTCCTTCTGGAATATTGTAGGTCGTATGGGGAATGGCTTCATAGTCACTGTCACTACTCTGTGCTGTGCCATCTTGGGTGTAGTATTTAAATGATGAACCAGCCAGTGCATCAGCATCTAGGGTTAGGGTAAAGTTGAAATCTTTGTAACCACTGTCACCTTCAGTCATAGAGATAGAGTTACTGTCAAAGCTTAGGGCTGGAAAAGAGCCATCATCATTTAAAATGTGACCTTTAGCCGTATGTCCATGAACAGTAAGCTTTACCTCATTTTGAATTTTCAAATAAAAGGTTTCATCATTTTCTATATCTGTGTCCCCATTTATCTTAACAGGTATAGTAATGGTTGTAGCACCTTCAGGAACAGTGTAGGTGGTAGTAGATATCGCCTCATAGTCACTGTTTGCTACAGTCGCTTCATCATCTTGTGTATAGTACTCAAATGAAGTTCCAGCCAGTGCAGGGGCATCAAGGGTAAAGGTAAAGTTTAGATTCTTCTGTCCACTATCACCTTCGGTAATAGAAAAATCTGTAGTATCAAAAG
>JAHZJZ010000270.1 GCA_022600655.1 Campylobacterota bacterium
AAAAAATTATTTAATATTATTTTAAAGGAAATATATAGATGAAGAGAGTTCTGTTTTATGGTTTTTATCTTTTTAGTACTTACAGGTTGTAGTTTAAAGGATGATTATGTTCTATTTAATCAAAGCCCTGCCATGCAAGTAGGGAGTCAAGTAGAGAACCTAAACAAAACTGCAACTACAAGAGTAGATGCTGCAAGGTTTGAGTATAAAATCCGTCCACATGACAGACTCTCCATAGTAACCTATAAACATCCTCAGCTTAGTACCACCACAGCCAATGCTAATGCCAATGGAGGCTTAGGTCAAAGTATACTGGTAAACTCCCAAGGAGAGATTAGACTACCTCTAATTGAAACCGTTAAGATAGGAGGACTCTCTCAACCACAGGCACAACTTAGATTAGAAAACCAGTTTAAAGAGTATCTTCGACGACCTAGTATTCAACTCGAAGTACTCAATAAGAGAGCTTATGTTTTAGGTGAAGTGAATAACCCAGGTCCTATTGAACTTCAAAATGAACAACTCCCACTCTTACAACTACTCTCAATTGCTGGAGACCTTACCACTGCTGCTAATAGACAGTCGATTATGATTCTTAAAAACCATGATGATGCTGTGGTTACCAAAGTGGTAAGTTTAACCGATGCCAACTCCATTCGTGTTGCCAATCAGATGATTCAACCTAATGATATTGTCTATGTAGTCCCAAGAGGTATTAGCCTCTTTAATACAAGAGTAGGTGAAGTTAACCCTGTCTTCCAACTGGTTGCTAATGCCTTAACCCCATTTTTAACCATTCGACTCTTAACACGGTAGGAGTTGAGCTATGAATCATATGATAAACAGACCTAAAGATCATGAGAGTTATCTGTTAGAGTTCTTAAGAGTGGTTGCTCCCTATCGATGGTCCATTTTAGCCATTACCCTCTTAAGTGTTTTATTTACAGCTACTTATCTCTACTTTACACCCCCCATTTATGAGTCTTCAGCCATTGTTAAAATAAAACCTGACAATCAAAATATACATAGAATTACAGGTCAAGACCCTCTAAGCAGTGCCTTATCAGTTTCAGGAAATGCCGATGTAGAACAAGAACTTGCTATTTTAAACACCTTCTACACCAATAATAAAGCCATAGATAAACTCAATATGGCAGTGCAGTACTTTGTTAAACATGACTACAGAAAAGTAGAAATTTTTTCAAATCCACCCATTAAAATTAAAAACGTCACCATATACAATAATGAAATCATCGGTAAACAGCTTATACTCCACCCTAAACAAAATGGATTTAAAATTCAAAAAGAGAATATTATGGGACAACAGATTTTTGCCTATAATCAAGAGGTTCAGACCAAAGATTTTAAATGTGTAGTAGAGAAACAGTCAAACTTTAATCAGCCTATCCATTTTCAACTCAATGGGAATAACCGAAACATCTACGAAAAAATTGTAAAAGAGAAACTCAAAGTCTCAAGACTCAATGAAGATGTTTCAATTATTAAAGTTGCCTACCAAGATACTTCTGCCAAAAGAGCTGATGACTATGTCAATGCTCTTATTAATATCTATATTGATCAAAGTATTACCGATAAGAGTAAAAAGAACAATAAAATTTTAGACTTTATCGAACAACAGCTTACCATTACAGGGAAAAAGTTAAAACTCTCAGAAACCCAACTAGAAGAGTACCGAATTAACAATAATGTGATTCAACCAACGGCTCAATCTGGACTGCTCTTGGACCGACTAAATAATATAGAGATAGAACTTTCGGAAAATAAAATTAAAGAGAGACTCGCTGAGAACCTTATGGTCTTTGTGAAGAACAATAAACATTTAGACAGTATTGTTCCTACACTTAGAGAGTTAGGTGAAGAGCCAACCATTATGCTCATTCAAACCATACAAGACTTACAAAGAAGGGCCAATGAACTTAGTGCAGAGTTTACCGAAAAACACCCTGATCTTATATCTCTACGTAACCAGATACGCCGTAATCAGCGAACCATATATCTTAATGTTAAAAACCTAAAATCAGCAATTAGTAACAGACAACAAGACCTGACTCAACTTAAAACTAAAAATGAGAGCAACCTAAAGCATCTACCAGAAAAAGAAAAACAGTTAATTCAATACCAACGAAACTATGATGTAAACTCAAAAATGTACTCCTACCTTCTTGAGAAAAAATCTGAAAACGAGATGAAAAAAGTGGCTACCATCTCTGATTATGAGATTATTGACCATGCCTACTCTAATCCAAAGCCAATCAAACCTAAAAAGATGATGCTTTTAGCCATGGCTTTTATTATTGGGTTACTAACAGGAATGATTATCGCTTACATTCGTAATGCATTAATTAATAAGATTCAAGATAGTAAAGAGATAAAACACCTAACCTCCTTACCTATCTACGGAGAGCTTCCTCTACTTGCTAAACCAAATGCAGGACTTGAAGTGTTTAATAACCCTCAATCTCCACTGACCACAAGCTTTCGTAATCTTCGGACAACACTACAATTTATGACCAACAAAAGTAAAGGTAATACCATTCTTGTAACCTCTAGTATTTCAAATGAAGGAAAATCAACCAT
Source organism: Campylobacterota bacterium (assembly GCA_022600655.1). Taxonomy (GTDB): domain Bacteria; phylum Campylobacterota; class Campylobacteria; order Campylobacterales; family Sulfurovaceae; genus UBA1140. Next base: position 2,599 of record JAHZJZ010000270.1, read on the forward strand.
CACTTCAAACCTAAGTACCATTTTTCAAATGGCTGGATACAAATCGATTATTCTTGATTTAGATTTATATCAGCCAACACTGCATAAGTTTTTCAACATAGAACACGCTATTGGAATGAGTACCTACCTCAATAGAAAAGATAGTATTGGAGACATTATCTTCTCTACAGCCTATCAAAACCTAGATATTATACCTGCAGGCCCAGTAGCTCCAAATGCATCAGAACTAATCCTTTCAGAACGTTTTAACTCTCTACTGAGTACTTTACAGAAACGATACGATTATATATTTATTGATTCTGCTCCATTTACCATGGTGGCTGACACCCTTTATCTCATGCAGTTTAGCGATGTCAATCTTATTGTTGTGAGAGAAAACTTTACACAAAAATCATTTTTATCCAATTTAGACGAAGTGGTTGCTCAACGGGAATTTAAAAACACGGGTCTACTCGTCAACACAAGCCAAACAGATAGTAACCCTTACGGATATGAAAAATAAACAAAAAATATTTTAATATGTTGTAATATGTTAATTTTTATGCCATAATTACAACCCTATATAGATAGTCAAGGAATACATTATGAAAAAAGTAGTGATAGCTCAAAATATCTCATTTTACGCATGGCATATGCGACTAAACTTAGCAAGAGCTCTCAGAGACAACGGATATGAAGTCATTTTTGTATCTTCTAGCGATAAATCAATCTCTACAGACAAATCTTCTACTGGAGATATTTATAGTCAAAAGATAGAAGAGGAGTTTGCCTACTATGATATTGATTTAAGCAGGAAGGGAACTAATCCCTTAACGGACTTAAAGACTATTTATCAATTTTATCAACTCTATAAAACCATTAAACCTGATGTCGTTTTACACTATACGGCTAAACCTAATATTTATGGAACCATAGCGGCTAGTCTTCTGCATATACCTATTATAAATAATATTGCTGGTCTAGGCACACTCTTTAACCAACAAAATTTTGTAACTAAAATCGCCAAATCTCTCTATAAGTTTTCCCAGAAAAAAGCAAGTAAAATATTTTTTCAAAACTCTGATGACTTGGAACTTTTTTCTAATGACCAACTGGTTGAAAGAGCTAAATGTGATGTACTTCCAGGGAGTGGTGTTGATATTGTTAAGTTTGCACCTATGGATAAAACTCATCGTAATAAAATTCGATTTTTACATATATCAAGAATGATATGGGAAAAAGGCATTGGTGAATATGTGGAAGCAGCCAGAGCCATAAAGAAAAAACATGACAATGTAGAGTTTTGCCTTTTAGGATTCTTAGACCCAGAAAACCCTCATGCCATTAGTGAAGAGCAGATGAACCATTGGGTTGAGGAGGGTGTGGTCAACTACCTAGGAGAGAGTGACAATGTTCAAGAGGTTATTGCTACGGCAAACTGTGTCGTTCTTCCCTCATATTATAGAGAAGGTACTCCTAGAACCCTTTTAGAGAGTGCTTGTATGGCTAAACCTATTATTACTACCAATAATGTAGGGTGTAAAGATGTAGTAGATGATGGAGTTAATGGCTATCTCTGTGCGATTAAAGATGCTAAAGACTTGGAGGATAAATTTGAAAAAATGATAAACTTATCTGATGAGCAGAGAGCCAAAATGGGACAAAAAGGTCGAGAAAAAATTATAAAAGAGTTTGATGAAAAAATTGTCTTTAACAAATATATAGCAGCCATTAAAGAGATTCTATAATGAAAATTTTAGTAACAGGTAGCAGTGGATATTTAGGAAGTAGCTTTATTAACCAATATAAAGAGAGATACAACTTCTCTTCATTTTCCTTACTTAAGAATGCCATCGAAGAGATTGATTTCAATGGTATAAATACCATTTTACATTGTGCTGCTCTGGTACATCAAAAAAATGAACATGACTATAATAAATATTATGAAACCAATGTCGAGTACCCTATGAAGTTGGCAAATAGAGCTAAAAAAGAGGGGATTGAACACTTTATTTTTATTAGTACCGTTGCTGTTTATGGAGATGACCTTACACTCATTGATGAAAACTCTAAAACCAATCCTGTCTCCCCTTATGGGAGAAGTAAACTATTAGCAGAGCAAAAACTATCTCAACTTCAAGATGAAACATTTCAAGTATCCATTATACGTATCCCTATGATTTATGGCATGGATGCCCCAGGAAATATCTCTTCACTTATTCGCGTTA